>DAOPKE010000005.1:0-51206 GCA_035390965.1 Bacteroidales bacterium
CAGCCATCAATCTGCACTTAGACACATTGGAATAAAATATATTTCACGATGGTATTATTCATACTGTGGCGTTAATGCGATTATGCGAAATTTGATTTGTCGCATCATCGCCACATCGGGTCATCGCCACACATATATTCTGTTTTCACACTCTTTCTGTTGGATTATGAGTCAATCACTGACATTATTAAGGATGATCAGATTTATGAATAAGGATTTTTGATTTTTGAGGTGTTTATTTTGTAAATACAAGATTTTCAATAGTTATGAGTTATGAGCGATGAGTTATAAGTTATAAGTGAAAATTTGTAACGATTGCATCGTTCGTAACGCGTAAAGGAACAGCTTCTGCTCAGAGCACCGACGCTTTGGTCGGCACCTACTGCTGGCGGCTGATTATCCCATGCCTTGCAGACGTGACTTCGCTGACTACTGAGAACTTATTGGCTAATTCCGGAAATATTGTATTTTTGAACAAGAAAACAGTGCATGACTTCAAAAAAACAGATTGGACTTTTTTTCGGATCATTCAATCCGCCGCACATCGGGCATATGGCTATTGCAAATTATCTGCTTGCTTTCGGAAACATCGATGAGCTCTGGTTTGTAGTTTCCCCGCAGAATCCGCTGAAAGAGAAAAAGTCGCTTATTCAGGGACGCACACGACTTGAGATGGTTCGACGAGCCATTGGAAATTATCCTGGTATGCGTGTCAGCGATATAGAATTTGGCCTGCCAACACCGAATTACACAATAAATACACTGGTTCATCTGGAGGAAAAATTCCCTGATTATGCATTCTGGCTTATTATGGGGATGGACAATATCCAGACTTTCCATAAATGGAAATCGTGGGAAACCATTCTGGAACAAAACAAAATTCTGGTGTATCCACGTCCTGGCTTTGATGGGAACCCACATGTAAAACATCCGAATGTTGTATTGATCAATGCACCACTTATGGAAATAAGTTCCAGTTTTATTCGCAAAGCAATCGGAGACCGAAAGAATATGCGGTATTTTTTACCAGAAACAATTTTTGAAATGATAGAAAAAGAAGGATTGTACAAAAAACAAGAAATATAGCATTCAAATTCCAATATTCAAGAAAAGGAAAAGACTGCCAAATCTGACAAAAGCCACGGGCATAAACAATAAAAAGTGACAATCTGCCGTGTTTTCAATAAAAAAGGTCATTTGAATCATTTAACGGCAAGTCAAAATATTTTTTAGGGTCGTCTCTGTTTCATTTTTTTTGTATTTTAGCAGCCGGTTTCAGTAGGAGAGATGCTCGAGCGGTTGAAGAGGCACGCCTGGAAAGCGTGTAGTCGCCTAAAGTGGCTCGTGGGTTCGAATCCCACTCTCTCCGCAAACCAACAAGAAATTGAAAACAAACAAATAACAAACTAAACGAAAATCAAATCCATTATGAAAAAGTTGATTTCACTGGTTGCCATTATGGGAGTACTCTTTTTCAGTACTACCCAGGTTTCATTTGCCCAGGAAGCAAACACCGACACCCCAACGACAGAAGTTGTTGACTCAACAGCATCAAATACAACCGGAACACAGGTAACACCTGCCGGCGGCGAAGAAGTTGTTGCAGACAAAAGTTTCCATCAGATATTAAAAGAAAAATTCATCGAAGGTGGTGCCACCTGGATGACCCCGATTCTTATCTGTCTTATCCTTGGTCTTGCACTCGTTATTGAACGCATTGTTTATCTCAACATGAGCCGCACCAACACAGAAAAGCTTCTGCAGAAAGTAGAAGAATCACTTCAGGCCAATGATATTGAAGGTGCAAAAGAAATCTGCCGCAACACCCGCGGTCCAGTCGCCAGCGTTTTCTATCAGGGACTCGACCGATTCAACGAAGGAATAGAAAGCGTAGAAAAAGCTATTGTAGCTTATGGTGGTGTGCAGATGGGCCGTCTTGAGTCGAATCTTTCATGGATTGGACTTTTCATTGCTCTGGCTCCCATGCTCGGATTCCTTGGAACAGTTATCGGTATGGTTCAGGCATTCGACGATATCGAAGCTGCCGGCGACATCAGCCCAACCGTTGTTGCAGGCGGTATGAAGGTTGCTCTTATCACCACTGTGTTTGGTCTTATTGTAGCTATTATCCTTCAGATCTTCTACAACTTTGTTCTTTCACTCATCGAAAAACTCGTTAATGATATGGAAGATACTTCCATCTCATTTATGGATATCGTTTTCCGCGCAAACAACACTCAAAAACAGTAGTCTCATGAAATCAGTAAAAAGTATAGCAATCATTGCAATATTGATTCTGCTTGCTGCTATCACGCTTTTTGCAGGAATTGACCTGAGACTATATGTCACTTATGCAATTTTTGCAATTGCCATCCTCGCTTTGGTTGCTTTCACTGCCTACTCGGCAGCAACCAGCGGCAAAAAAAGCATGACAACCATCATTCTGGGTGCAGCTTTGGTCGGAATTGTATTGTTGTTCTATTTTATCACACCAACCGACGATGTACCTGTCGCATTATTTGAAAAAACAGGCACATCAATGGGCTGGAGTGCAATTATCGGAGCCGGATTATTTTCAATCTACGCCCTGCTCGGTATTTTTGTTGCTCTGCTCGTTTTCTTCGGTGTGAAAAACATCGTTAATAAATAATCACCAAATTATGGCACGAAAAGTCCCTGAACTCAATACCGGATCCATGGCGGATATATCATTTATTATTTTGATATTCTTTCTGCTTGTGTCCAATATTGATACAGATTTGGGATTAGCGAGAAAGTTGCCACCGATGCCGGATCCGGATGCCGAAGTACCCGAAGTCAACGAAAGAAACGTTTTTGTTGTACTTGTCAACGCATACGACATGCTATTGGTAGAAGGTAAGCCTGGTAACATCAACACTCTCCGCAAGGAAGCAAAAAAATTCTTCCTCAATCCCACAAATGATAAAAACCTCTCCGGTAAAGAAATGGTAAACATTCCTTTCATAGGTCCCTACGAAAAATCCAAAGGCGTTATCTCACTCCAGAACGACCGGGGCACTTCCTATGAAATGTATGTAAAAGTACAGAATGAACTGGCTGCAGCCATCAACGAAATGCGCGACGATCTTGCCAAAAGTAAATTTGGTAAACCTTTCTCCGAGCTTTCTGAAGATTATTCCAAAGCTGTTTCCAAAGCCATTCCTGTTGCCATTTCCGAAGCTGAACCTAAAGATATAGGAGGCAAAAAATAATGGCAAGATTTAAAAAATCAGGCAATAAAAGTGTTCCAGGTATTAATACCGGATCAACTTCAGACATCGTTTTTATGTTCCTGTTTTTCTTCATGGTTATTACAACCATTCGGCAGGCCACTCTTTTTGTACGTGTTTCGGCACCTAATGCCACTGAAGTTCAAAAACTCGAACGAAAAAACCTGGTCTCTTATATCTACATCGGAAACCCCATAAATGCGAAAACCTATGGCTCTGAACCTCGTATCCAGCTCAACGATCAGTTTGCAACATCAGACGATGTAGCCGAATTTATCGAAAAAGAACGGGCTGCACGAAACGAAGCTGACCGTCAATTCCTCACTACTTCGCTCAAAGTTGACAGAAAAGTCAAAATGGGCGTTGTTACTGATGTCAAACAGGAATTGCGAAAAGTGGGTGCTTTTAAAATCAACTACTCTACCAAAAAAGGAAAAGTGACTGACTAAGTCACCGACTTATTTGAATTCAGAAACAGCTGTCATCATTCATGGCAGCTGTTTTTATTTAATGACTCAGCTATCGGAGGGTTCAAACCCTTCGATGGATTTACGAGGTTTTTCGCTAACTTTGTATCTTAATGAAAAGCATTTCCCTTCAGGAACATATCAATCAAAGCCGCATTGCTGCTGCCGCAAACCGCGCCAAAGGAAACCGGCACGGACAAATACTTTCCATGCTGTATTCCGATCCTTATCATTTTGTTGAAGAACTGATACAAAATGCTGAAGATGCTATCGCACGCCGCAAAAATGAATCTGTTTCAGGTTTTGTGAAAATAATTATTTCTGAAACCGGCATTTCATTTTTCCATAACGGCGATCCATTCAGCGAAACAGACCTGATGGCCATCACAACATTTGCTTCAACAACTAAAAAAGGATTGCCCGGAATCAATCAGATCGGAAAATTTGGTATTGGCTTCCGCTCTGTGTATGGCATTACCGACAATCCCGAAATTCACAGCGGAGATTTTCATTATCGCATCAGCGATTTCGAAGTCCTCGAAGAATGTGCTCCGCGCCATGCAGAAGCGTTTACAACATTCATCTATCTGCCTTTCAAACCATCTGTCAGTGCGGACTTCCGAAAACTACTCCAAAACAGAATCTGCGCGCTCAACCCTACCTTTCTGCTGTTTCTGAAACAAATTCAGCAAATAGAAATTATTGCAGAAAACCAATCGGTAGTTATTAATGCAGCAACCGAACTATGCGAAAAAAAAATCACCCGCAAAACCATCGTTTCCAGCAATAACGGAATAAGAAACGAATTACACTTTCTGTTGATGCAGCGAAACAGCGGTCACAACCACAAAGCAGCCATCGCTTTACAAATAAATGAATCCGGTCATTTTATACCAATAAGAAACCCTCAGGTCTCGGTTTATTTCCCGACACAATTCCACATAACACATTCCATCATCGTTCATGGCAGTTTTACAACTACGCCGAATCGCGAAAATATTCCATTCTCCGAAGAATGGACTCCTGAAAATTATGCAGTTTTATCTGTTATATCCGATTTAATGCGGATTTTACTACGATCATTGCTGAATAAGAAAATAATTACCGCTGATTTCTGGTCACTCTTTTCATGGAACAGCTCTTCCGAAGATCCTGTCTCAGCCGTCATTTCCGAGTGTCTGAATAAATTCATCGCTCAAGAAAAATGCCTGCCCGATCAATCAGGGAAACTACAATCAGTGTCAGGACTGTGTGTCAGTGAAGATGATAATCTGATTCAGCTTATTACGGCAAAAGACATTATGAATGTTTATGGCCGCTCTGGATTCCTACATTATGATATCACTGACAATGAAATCTTTGTGTCCTTTTTGCGCAAATCGCATAAACTAAAAGTGGCCGACATTGATTCATTCGCTTTTCATATTGCAAGTCAAAAAGAATTTTTGCAGAAAAAGACACTTACATATTTTCCTTCATTGTATCGTTTTCTCGCACTGCATCCACGTTTATGGGACCATACACACAAAGGGCGCTACTACAATCTTCGACACAAAGCCATCATTCCCGACAAAGGAAAGCATCTTACAGCGCCATTTTCCGACAATGATAAACCTCAGATTTTCATTGGAAAAGCAGCCAGCGGATTTTCGGTTGTACATCCGGAATTGTCTTCCAATGCTGACTGCATGAACTTTTTCTCCATGCTTGGCATCCCGGATTTTGCTCCGGGACTTTCCGAAGCCAATAATCTGTTCCGGCGTTTCAAAGAAAAGACCGCCTCAGTCTGGTGGCACAATCTGTATGAAATTTATGCTTCATCCGAAGCCAGTGTAAAAGACCATATCCGCGAAAAAACAAACGAACTTAACTGCCTGCATTGCATTGATTCGCAAAGTGGAAATAAAATATTCGTGCAGCCGCAACAGGCATACCTCGCTGATGAGCACCTTACTGCATTTCTATCAGGTCAACAATCTTTTTTTGTTAATCCGCAACTGATCGCATTTATGTCGGATCAAAACATTGCAGCTTCCAGCTTCGGTCATTTTCTGACAGAGCTGGGAGTCAATGCTGCACTCCGAATTGTTGAAACAGAGTCACAACTGGATGACAATCACAAATCGGCACTAAGAGCCGGCTATGAACAGTTTTCCATTGTTCACGAAACAATCACAGATTGGACAATTGAAGGACTTGACTCGTTTCTCATTTCGCCAAAACCAGCATCAGCAGCCGCTTTGTGGCATCTACTGGGGAAAGTGGATGAAAAACACCGCAAAGCCTGCTATACATTTGAATCCTACGTACGAAGCGAAACCATACAATTTAGCCCAACTTATATTGAAAAATTAAAAACAAATGCCTGGTTATTTGACGAGCATTTGAATGCCGTTTCACCCCAAGGTTTTCAGATGGAACGACTTCATGAAAGCTTTAACCAATCGAAGCCGGCATCGTTGTGGATGGCAGCAGAACTGGGAATGATTACTGAAAATATTTCAAGTGAAGAAAAAGAAATATTGTCTCTTATAAGAACACACAGACTGAATACAGAATTGCTGCAACAATTACTTGACGACACAAAAAACGATGTGGAATTTTTTCAATACCTGCCTATGTCAGAACCCGCATCAATTGCAAAAAACACGATGAATTTTTCAACCGCAGATTTGTCAGCAATCATTCAGTCAAATCCTTTTAACGCAAACAATTCGCAAAGCTGGGACCAGTATCTGTTTGAAGAGAAAACACAAATCCTTAAAAATCATTTTCTAAACACAGTGCTTTCTGCATCAAAGCAATCGAAGCCATATATTGCAAAACCCGGACATCTGCAAATTAAACAAAACGAAATTATAAAAGCTCATTATTTCACAGGAATCAGGCCTGATGCTGGCGAAGAAATTCTGCTGCCGTCATCATTTGCAAATCATTTTAAAAATGAGTCTGAAAAAAAAGATACAGGATTATTTGTTTTCAACTTGCATGACAAAACCTGCATTGAAGTATCACCCGATAATCTCGCAGAATTTCTGAATTCACATTCCATCGCATTCATCAAAACAACAAAATAAAATCGGATGACAGAGCTTGATTCATTTACAAAAAACCTAAGCACTCTATGCCCGGATTTCAGGCAGAAAAAATACTTACTGGGAATCAGCGGTGGAATTGACAGCATGGTTATGCTGCATCTGTTTCAAAGAGCAGGATTGGATTGCAGCATTGCACATGTCAACTTTCAGCTGCGGGATTCGGAAAGCGACCGCGATAGAAATTTCGTTTTTGAAGAAGCCGCAAAAGCAGGAATCCACATTCTGGAAAAAACATGCAACACAAAGCACTTTGCACAAAAAAACCGAATGAATATTCAGGATGCTGCCCGAAAAATCAGGTATGATTTTTTTACCGAAACTGCCGATATAAACAATTTCGATTTTATCTGCACAGCACACAACCTCGACGATGTGGTTGAAACACTCATTATGGGTCTGAACCGGCGCGGAAGTCTGAACACACTATCAGGCATCCGCGAAATGGAAAACCGGATTTTGCGGCCATTGCTGCATTTTTCGCGCAGCGACATTGAATCATACGCAGCCGGAAACATGGTTCGATATGTTGAAGACAGCTCCAACTCAAGCGACAAATATCTCCGAAACAAAATCCGCCATCATTTGCTCCCATTGTTTGAAGAAATTATGCCAGGATTCAGCAAGCGGGCAGCAGGGTCCGTTTCATTCCTTCGCGAATATCAAAAATTTGTTGCCTCGGCGGCTGCAGCTGAATTACTCAAACTGGGCAATGCCCAAAAAGAAGGGATTGATTTATTGCAATTGCAGAATCATCCCTCAGGCAAATTGCTGCTGATGCAATTCTTGCTAAGTCATGGTTTTTTTCCTGCCGATGCTGCAGAAATTTTCAGAATCGACAATTATTCCGAGCCAAAAGAATTTCTTTCCAATGATAAAAAACTCATTGTTCATCGAGGAAAAATAATTCTTTCAGAAATAAAAACATTCGAAGACAACCAGATATGGTACATCGATGAAGATATGAACACAGATCATCTGCCGGTTTTGCTGCAGATGGAATACTGTCAGATCAACAGAAAAGAAGAGCTGATTTGCAAAAAAGACACTGCTCTGATAAACCCCGTTGAAATAAATTTTCCGCTATTGGTCAGAAAATGGATTCCAGGCGATCGGTTTATCCCTTTTGGAATGACCCAGTTCAAAAAAGTCGGGGATTTCTTTACAGATGCAAAAACCACAGTCGCAGAGCGCAATTCAACATATGTTCTATGCAGCGGTCCTCACATTATTTGGATTATCGGATACAGAACCGACCAACGTTTTATGATAAATGACATTCCAGCCACCGCTTTAAGAATAAAAACGCGTTGAACATTTTCTTATTTTTGCTGCTGAAAATTTAAGTCTAACTCTATGATTTTACGCCGATTTCCTCTTTTCTTTGCCATGCTGCTGTTATTTTCAGCAGTTCAAAGTCAGATTATTAAACCGGTAAAATGGAACAGCCGGGTCGATAAAGTTTCGGATACCGAAGCCAATATCGTTCTTACTGCAAGTATTGATCAGGGATGGCATCTTTATTCACAATACAATCCTGAAGGCGGCTCACTGCCTTTGGTTTTTACAATCTCACCCTCAAATGCCTTTGCTCTTGTCGGTAAGGTAGCCGAATATCCAAAACCAACAGAGCACTACGAAGAAGTATTTAAAATCACAGAAAAATTCTGGGCCGGGAAGGCATATTTTACACAAAAAATAAAGGTTTTAACAGACAAGCCCTTTGACTTCGAAATCAGTCTCAGCGGTCAGGCCTGTCAGGACGACGGATACTGCGTGCAGATTGAAGACGATCTGGTGGTTAAAGTTGATGGCAGCCAGTACAACAAAGAAAATCCGGTTGATACAACGGTTATTGCAGTCGTTGATACCGGCAAAATAAAACCTGACACCAGCAAAACGGAAACAGCAACCCTGTCGCCCGATATAGAAGATGCTGAAAAAGCTGGCAGCGGAATATGGGGCGTTATCATCGAAGCTATTCTCTGGGGTTTTGTTGCACTGCTCACTCCATGCGTGTTTCCAATGGTTCCAATGACCGTTTCCTTCTTTCTGAAAGGCAGCGAAAATAAAGCTAAAAGCCGCTTCAACGCCAGTGTTTTCGGCATCAGTATCGTGGCTTTATACACCATTCCAATTGCCATTTTGATTGGAGTAACCTATTTTGTCGGAGGGCAAAGTATAACAACTGATATCTTTAATTTTTTAAGCACTCACTGGATTCCAAACGTTATATTTTTTCTGGTTTTCATCATTTTTGCAGCATCTTTCTTTGGTGCCTTTGAAATTGTTTTGCCTTCGTGGATGACGTCCAAAGCTGATTCAAAAGCCGATCGCGGTGGTATTCTCGGATCATTTTTCATGGCTCTTACGTTGGTATTGGTTTCGTTCAGCTGCACAGGACCTATTGTTGGAACCATTATCGTTAAATCCACACAGGGCGAAATCTGGGAACCCATTATCACCATGCTGGCATTCTCGGCGGCATTCGCACTGCCTTTTACCTTATTGGCTTTTTTCCCAAGTTGGATGAAAAATCTGCCAAAATCAGGCGGCTGGCTCAACTCAGTGAAGGTAGTGCTTGGTTTTATTGAAGTTGCGCTAGGTTTCAAATTCCTCAGTGTGGCCGATCAGGTCTATCATTGGGGTATTCTCGACCGCGAAACCTATCTCGCCATCTGGATTGTAACTTTCACGCTGCTTGGTTTCTATCTGCTTGGAAAACTCAAATTCAAACACGACAGCGAAGTGAAATATCTCAGCGTGGGCCGGCTTGGAATGGCTATAGCCGTGTTTGCTTTTGTTGTTTACATGATTCCGGGTATGTGGGGTGCACCTTTACGTGTCCTGTCGGGATATCTGCCTCCGCAACAGACGCTCGATTTTGATATGCCACGCATTGTGCGTGAAGCGGCTATGCTGAATGGCGGCGGAAGTGGTGAACCCACAAAGCTTTGCGAAAAACCAAAATTTGAAGACATTCTACCTTCTCTGCCACATGGGCTCGAAGGTTATCACGATTTCGATCAGGCTCTCAAATGTGCAAAGGAACAAAACAAGCCCCTGTTTGTCGATTTCACGGGCCATGGCTGCGTCAACTGCCGCGAAATGGAAGCCAATGTCTGGAGCGCGCCAGAAGTGCTTAAACGGCTTAAAAACGATTACATTGTTGTGGCATTATATGTTGATGACAAAACCGAACTTCCGGAATCGGAATGGATCACTTCGACCTACGACGGCAAAGTGAAAAAAACCATCGGACGTAAATTTGCCGATCTGCAGGTAACCCGCTACGAACAAAATGCACAGCCCTATTACTGTCTGCTCGATACAGCAGGAAAAGACCTGGTGAAGCCACGTGCATACGATCTCGACGTAGACGCATTTGTACAGTTCCTCGACAACGGCCTGAAAGAATTCAAGGCGCGGCAGGGGAAATAAAAACAATCGAAATACTATTCTGAAGCAGGCTGCGGCCTGCTTTTTTTATTTTAGGATGTTTAATGCCAAAAGGAAATATACAACTGTCCAAAGATTTGGATGACTCCGGAGGAGTCGCATGTCTATAGAAAACAATAAGAATAAAACACGACTCCAGCGGAGTCGAATGTTTTTCAAGCTGTTTCGCACAGGTAGCCGTTTACATTCGACCTCTCTGAGGTCGTGACTGGTATATACATTTCTCTATAGACATGCGATGCCTCTGGCATCGGCCATCAAATTCGCATACATACATCGGCCTAAAATATATTTCACAACGGTATAAATTAAAATCAGCAAATAAAACTATTTGATATATTTGTGTTGCAGGTGCCCGACGTTTACTGCATAATATCCCAAATGTCTCATGAATATAACTGTTGAAATTATTATTGCAGGAATGCTTGCTCTGTTTGTTTTATTTGAGACAATCCTCATTAATATTTTCAAAAAAGATAAAAATGCATTATTAACAGGAATGGTAAGTTTGCTATCCGTTTTGTTTGGGCTGTATTTATGTATGAAAAATGGATTAATTCTTGACTATGGGACAGAGCAAGAAACAATAAAATCGCATGCCTTCACAATGTACGTTTTAGGAGTTGCAAACTTTTGCATCGGATTACTATTTATTGGAATTTCATTTATTAAATATATCATTTGGCAAACGAGAAAGGTCAAAAATAAAAGCAGAAAATAAGAAGGTACACTTTGATTAATCAATATCTCAAAGCAGAAGTTCCTCAGAAACTATTCCTCTCGATCAATTTCTCAATCCAGTTGATAATAGATATTGCAGTCAAAAAATTGTAACTTTGTAAAAAAACAATCATGAGTACTGTCGAATTAAGGCATACTATAATTGAAATGCTATCAAAAATTGATGACACCTCGTTTCTGAAAGCCATTAAGACTATTGTAGAATCAAAGGCAAATGAGGATGTCTACAAATTATCCGATTTCCAGAAAAAACGTATTAAAGCTGGCCGCGAACAGGTTAAGTTGGGACAGACCATCTCAAATGATGCTTTACAAAAGGAGATCAAACAATGGCTAAGTACAAAATAGTTTGGTCAATTGAGGCCAGACTTGACTTGCTTGATATACTCGGCTTCTACATTGAAAGAAATAAATCTGTTTCCTACAGCACCAAATTAAACGATAAAATAAATAAAAGTCTTAATCAGATTGATCAAAATCCCTTAATTGGTATTAAAACGGAAATTGAATCAGTAAGAGCTTTGATAACCGGACACTATCAGATTATTTATGAAATACAAGAACAAACAATCGTAGTAGTAATGATCTGGGATTGCCGCCGCGATCCTGAAGATATGGTTATCGACCTGCGCACCAATCAATAAAAAAGTAAGAATTCAGAAAAGAATTTTAGTTATACACCTCTCAGAAACTATTCCGCTCAATCAGTTTCTCAATCCAGTTGGCCGGTGCCTGATAATCAATGTGGAGCATCTTGTCGAAAAGCGCTTCAGGACTGACATCTGACACTATCGCCTTCAGGTGATCCTCGCGCACAAATTTTTCTCTGACTGCATTCTGCAGCATTTCGAGCAGCGGATTGTAGTAGTTTTTTGTATTCAGCAATCCGATGGGCTTCATCTGCAAACCAAGCTGCACGGCGGTCGCCACTTCGAACAATTCATCAAAGGTTCCGAAACCACCCGGCAAAGCAATGCAGGCATCAGCTTTTTCGAGAATCGTGGTTTTTCGCGTTGCCATCGAGTCCGTTACAATCAGCTCTGAGAGCCCTTTGTGGACAACATTTTCCGACATAAAAAAAGAAGGAACCACTCCGGTGATATGCATCTTCAGGCGAAGTGCCTCCTCGGCAACAATGCCCATCAGACCTGTACAGCCGGCGCCGGTAATGATGGAAACATTGTGTTTGTGCAGAACCCGGATGAGTTCTTCGGCACCATCAGCATATATTTTGTCAGCTCCGGCCGATGAGCCGCAGAAAATAGCTACTGTCCGGATATCTTTCTTTTCATTCATGCTGCAAAGATATGGATTGCAGAAAAAAAAACCTGCAAAAACACGACGTTATCGCCATTTTATATTTATTTTTGCACTCACAAACTCTTGGTAGCTCAGCTGGTAGAGCAATTGACTCTTAATCAATGGGTCGGGGGTTCGAATCCCCCCCGGGAGACCAAAGCCACTCTTATTCGGGAGTGGCTTTTTTTTTAGGGCCTGCTGAAAAAGTCTGAGGTGCGCCAGATTTGAGGCGGCAAGACGAAGATGTATAGTAATACTTCGAGTCGATGGCAACGAAGAAGATGGCGCGCATCAGACTAATACCGTGCATATGAAATAAGCATTGAAACGGCATAAGCAAACACTCACCGCAATAGTTATGATATTATTGAAATTGTGAGTGTCGCGTGTTTTTCAGCAGGCCCTACTTCGCCGGTGATGCAATACCTGCAATGCTCACCCGCACGCCTTCGACCGCCAGCAGATGCTTTGCACAGGCCTCAATGGTAGCGCCGGTTGTAATCACATCATCGACCAGCAGCACATGTTTTCCCTTGATTTTATCAGGATTCCGCACAGCGAACATGTCTTTCACATTCTGATAGCGGTCCCAGCGGTTTTTACGTGTCTGCGTTTCGGTGAATTCAACCCGCACTAAAACATCCTCAATAATTTCAGTCGGATATCCCTGAATAAAGCCATCAGCAATGACTTTACTCTGATTGTAGCCCCGGATTTTCAGTTTTTTCGGATGCAATGGAATAGGTATAACCGCATCAATATTGGCATACAAAGCCGCCTCTGAAAGTATTTTTCCGAGCCGGCGCCCAAAATACTCGCCAACCTCCGGCCTGTTCTTGTATTTTAACTGATGCATCATGTGTTGAATCAATCCACCTTTATCATAAAAGCACATGGCAGTGGCATTTTCGATGGGCAACTTTCCGAAAAAGAGCTGTGCAACAGGATTATCGGCATAAGTATGAAAATCTGTTTTTGCAATTTTGGACAGGCAGGACAGGCAAATGACTTTTTCTCCCCGCATGAGACTTTCGCCACAACCGCAGCATAAATGAGGATAAAACAACTGTAACAATGAATCAAAAATCATCAATCAAATAAATTTGCCTGTTTTTCGTTCAAAAGTAATAAATTTGCAGTTCATTTCACAAGTACAATGTTTTATGGAAAACAACGATTCCCAGCAGAAAAAAAACAGAACCTATAAAATCATCATAGGCCTGCAGCTGATTATCATTGCAATTCTTGCAGTTCTTCTTTTCACCACCAAATCAAGTGTTGATACGGTTGTTCTTGAAAAGGAAAAATCAGTTCAGATGTCCGAAGAACTACAGGTTGAGCTTGACTCACTGATGGCTGAACACGACAAAATCAAGAAAGAATACGGCTATCTGAGCGATCAGCTTACTACTAAAGACAGTACCATTCTGGCCCAGGCCAAGGAAATTGAAACGTTGATAAATTCGCAGGCAGACTACCGTCGAATCAAGAAAAAACTGGATGCTCTCAGACAGATTACGCAGGGTTATGTCAATCAGATTGACAGTCTGTACCGTGTGAACCAATCGCTCACTGACGAAAACACAAAAATCAAGGGTGATCTGGACAACGCCAACAAAAAAGCAGATGAGCTCATAAAGGAAAAAGACGACCTTTCGACCAAAATCAACGATGCTGCTTACCTGAAAGGATACAACATCAATGCAACAGGTTACAATATCAGATCGGGATCCAAAGAATCCGTTACAGACCGCGCACGCAAAGTTGAACTTATTCGTGTTTGTCTCACAATTGGTGAAAATCCACTTGTGTCACCAGGACAAAAAGACGTTTATGTGCGTATTGCACGCCCCGACAACATCATTCTGACTCAAGGCAGCTATTCATTCATTTATAAAGGACAACGAATTCAGTATTCGGCAAAAACAGTCATCAACTACTCTCAGAAAGCATCAACAATTTGCATTGATTATCCGCGGGAAAACATTGAACTTCCTGTTGGCAAATACCATATAGCAGTCTTTGCTGATGATCACGAACTTGGCCAGTGTTCAATCACACTCCGGTAAAATATTTTCAAGCTTTACAAAGGGCTCAATCTTCTGGTTGGGCCTTTTTTATTTTAATCATGCATGATTTCATAAGGTAAATTTTTCCGTTGCTGAATAGCTCAAATTTTAGCACAATCTGAATCTGTCTTCATCGCAGGCCTGCCTGACTGCCTGTTGCAGTTGAAATTGCAGACAGGTGAAGTTTGATTCGAACTTGTCCGCCCATCATGTCACGACAGTGACTGATGCCGGCGGGTTAGCGTCAATAAGACCTGCTGAGGTAAATTAGAATCTTGGCGGGAATTCGAGAAACCGAAGTGCCTGGAAGGCACTGAGCTCATGAACACCTTTGAAAATGATATAATGGGTGAATAATTCGCGGACAAGAAGTTGGCCCAGCTGCGGAAGTTTTCGGGGATCGGGTTTTACTCAATCTTCCGGTTGGGCTTTAATTAATTTATTGACCGCCTGAAAAACCTTCCCGGTTTCAAATCCTTTTGAAATACCAAATCGTATAAGTTTTTCACGCAGTTTCAGCGGCTCATCTTTCTCAATGGTTTTCAGTTTTTTCTGAAGCCAGCCCATCAACAATTCTTCCTGATCACTAACCTGAAACGCTGAAATATAGCGGTCAATCAACAAATCGGGAATACTTTTTTTACGGAGCTCCATTTTAATTTTTACCGGGCCCCAGCCCTTCTGTCTGATTTTGCTACGAACAAACAACTCTGCAAATCTTTCTTCATTCACAAAACCATTTTGTATCAGATAATTCAATAATGAATCCCAGTATTCACGGGAAACATTCATCCGACTCAGTTTTAATTTCACTTCCGAAATGCAACGCTCCTGAAAAGCACAATACTTTTCAAGTTTCGGTATAATCTGATTCATCAGAAATCCGGGAATATTGCTTTCCACAATAAAAAATTAAATGGTAATCTCTTCGCCTCTGGCATTAAAAACATGATACTCCAGCACATGATAATTGCTGGCTGGTTCTATTTTCAATTTGCAGCGGAGTTTCTTTTTCCAGGTCTTTGCAATATTTTTAAAAAAGCCCTTGGTGAGATATGCATAAATAAACGGAGAAGTGTATAAAACCAGCACCTTTTCATTCTGCTCATTGGCAAGGAAAGCCAATGTATTTTCAATTTCATCAATAATGAGCGAATGAGCTTTTATCTGACCCGTACCATTGCAAACCGGACATTTCTCCAGCACTTCAACATGCGTTTCAGGCCTTACGCGCTGCCGTGTTATCTGCACCAACCCAAATTTACTGGGAGGCAGAATGGTGTGCTTGGCTCTGTCGTGCGACATCTCTTCAACAAGCTTTTCGTAAAGCTTCCGGCGGTTAGCACCCTGATGCATATCGATGAAGTCAACAACGATAATACCACCAAGATCGCGCAGCCGAAGCTGACGTGCAACCTCCTCGGCCATTTCAAGGTTCGCCGCAAGCGCATTCTGTTCCTGATCCTTTCCGCTATCGGCCTTGTAACCACTGTTCACATCAATCACATGAAAAGCTTCGGTACGTTCAATAATCAGATACGCACCCGATTTTAATGTTACCTTCTGACCAAACAACGATTTAATCTGTTTATCAACGCCAGTTGCTTCAAAAACAGACGTTTTGCCTTTATGCAACTTAACAATATCAATCTGATCAGGTGCAATACTTGACAGGTAATTCCGAAGCTCAGAGTACATCGTATTATCATTGACAACAATGCTGTTGAACGAAGCATTGAGCAAGTCGCGCATAATGGTGAATGAACGATCAAGTTCGCCGAGAATTTTTACCGGAGGTTTGGCACTGCGAAGCGATTGCAGCATGCTGTTCCAGCGTCCGATAAGTTCATCCATATCGGCTTTTAGCTCGTCAAAACTGCGATTTTCGGCTACTGTTCTGACAATAATGCCAAAATTAACCGGCTGCAAACTCGACGCAATTTTTTTCAGCCGCGATTTTTCATTCAGACTTTTAATCTTGTGACTGATGGAAATTCTTTTGGAAAAAGGCACCAAAACCAGATAACGACCAGGCATGCTAAGCTCCGTCGTAATTCTGGGGCCTTTAGACGAAATGGGTTCCTTGGCAACCTGAACAAGAATGCTGGCTCCGGAACTAATCACATTGGTAATTTTTCCGGTCTTATCAATGTCCTGCTCCAGAGGAAAAGTTTCAACCGATACCTGTTTGCCGGAAATAACCTCTTTCTGATATTTTATCAGAGTCTTTATCTGAGGACCAAGATCCAGATAATGCAAAAAAGCATCTTTTTCGTAACCGACATCAACAAAAGCAGCATTTAATCCTGAAATAATCTTTTTGATTTTTCCCAGATAAAAATCACCGACACCAAAATCATGGGTGCCGCGTTCGGCATGCAATTCTACCAGGCGCTTATTTTCAATAAGAGCAATCTGCACTTCTCCCGAAGCGGCATCAATGATTAATTCCTTGTTCATACATGAAACTACTTATGCGGAATACCCGCAAAAGAAAGCCGGAAGACTATTTTCTCTTTTTGTGCCTGTTTTTACGCAGTCTTTTCTTCCGTTTGTGTGTCGCCATTTTGTGACGTTTTCTCTTCTTTCCACTTGGCATAGTGCAGTATTTTTAAATTATTTTTTTCCTCTTTTTACACTCTCCACAAAAGTCTTGGCAGGCTTAAAGGCAGGGATATTATGAGCCGGGATGATGATTGAAACTTTCTTGGAAATATTTCTTCCTGTTTTCTGCTTGCGATGCTTGATAATGAAACTGCCGAAACCTCTCAGATATACGTTATCTCCATTTTCCATTGCATTCTTCACAATGTCCATAAAAGTTTCAACTGCACTCTGTGCAGTGATTTTTTCAATTCCTGTCCGATTCGAGATTTCAGCAACAATGTCAGCCTTTGTCATAATTATGTTGTTTAAAATTAACGCCTTAGTAGGTGTTTGGGGGTGCAAATATAGAATTTTTTTTGCACATGCAAGTTTTATTTTCCGGGATTTCTCAAATTTGCAGTCATGAATCCACGCCCTGATATTAGTCTTTTCAAACACCTCATAAATTGGTACCGGCAGAACAAACGACCGTTGCCATGGCGAAAATATGCCGATCCGTACCATATTTACATATCGGAAATCGTCTTTCAGCAAACAAGAATTGATCAGGGTATCAGCTACTTTAATAATATTATTGGGAAATACCCCGATTTTATCTCACTGTCAAAAGCGCACGAAAAAGACTTTCTCAACGTCTGGCAGGGACTGGGTTACTACTCCAGAGCTCACAACATTCTTAAAGCTGCTTCCATAATTGCCGAAAAATACGATGGCGAGCTGCCTTCCGAATACGACAAACTTCTCTCGCTGCCCGGAATCGGGCCCTACACCGCCGCAGCAATCAGTTCCATTGCCTTTGGCCTGCCCATTCCGGTGGTCGATGGCAATGTGAAACGCGTAATCAGCCGCATCCGCTGCATCGGAATTCCCACAGACAAGATCGAGCTGACCAACGAAATTCAGGATTTCCTCAATCAGCATATCCACCATTTCGACCCGTCCGATTTCAATCAGTCCCTGATGGAGCTGGGGGCTCTGGTCTGCACTCCTGCAAATCCTTCCTGCCCAGATTGCCCGGTTGAAAAATTCTGCGGTGCATTAAAATCAAACAGTGTCGAAAAATATCCGGTCAAAGCTGCCAAAAAAACAAAGCCGGCTGTGTCCATTAACTTTTACATCATTTTTTGCAATGATAAAAAAGATGCTTTCTACATGGTTCGGCGTGACAGTGAAAAAATATGGAAGGGTCTGTACGAATTTCCCTGCATTGAAACAGATGAGTCCGAAGCATCGGTCAATAGCACGGAACAGCAGTTTCCGGCTGGCTTTCCCCTCGATCATGCACAACCTGTCTTCCGGACAAATCATGTGCTGACTCACCGTCTCATCAGGGCATCGTTTTTTGAGACCGTTTATAAAAAAAAGGTTCCGGCACACTGGATAAAGGTTCCGGTCTCCGAAGCTCATACAATGCCGGTGCACCGGCTTATTCAGGAGTATCTTGAACAAATGCATGACCGGAAAAAACAATAACCAGCTATTTTGTATCTTTGTAAAAAAAGTAAGATGAAAAGTATCAATAAAGTTATTCTGGTCGGCCATGTGGGCAAAGATCCTCTTGTAACTGTATTCGAAGGCGGGCGCAAAAAAGCTTCTTTTTCGCTGGCAACCACCGAAAGATACCGCGACAAAACCGGTGCCGACCAGTCTGTAACCGAATGGCACAATATAGTCGTCTGGGGACCACAGGCCGAAGTGGTTGAAAAATATGTCCGTTCCGGTAATCCACTCTATATCGAAGGCCGCATTAAATATCGCGAATACACCGATAAGGATGGCGTGAAAAAAAGAATCACCGAAATCTATCTGGAGAATTTCTCAATGCTCACATCCCGCTCTGCATCGGATAGCGGCACAGAGATTACCGGCCCCGACCATACGGTTCAGCCCTCATCAAACGATCCCCTTAGTACTCCTTTGGACAACGCAAACGATGACCTTCCTTTCTGATATCGGCTCAAAGCCGGTGTTCTGAACTTTTCACCTGAACAATGGACCCTATCCTTCTTTTAATCATTGCATCTCTGGTAATTCTCAGCCTCTTTGCATTTCTGAGAATTGCTGAATCGGCTTTCATAAGAATCTCCTCCGAATTTCTCGACGAAATCGAATCCCCTACTCCATCCGATCACCGGACTGATGACTTTCTGGATAAACCGGCCCCCGTTCTGGTGGCTTTTTCCATTATGAAATATTCTTTGCTGATACTGCTGACAATAGCCGTTTTCATTGCAACAGAGATTTGTCTTCCTCACACTTCATTTTTCGTCAGGTCTTTGTGTGTTCTGGCTGTCATCTTTGTTCTGATCTGGATTTTCGGAGAAATTATTCCCGGTTTTTTCAATAGCTGCAACGAACGAAAAACTTTCCAATCCTGCTTCTTCATTTTGATTCCGGCGACAGCCATTGTTTCCATGCTGAAAGGAGTGCTTGGATTTTCTTTCGCACGCCACGAAAGCCGGATTGCCCGCAAAGACATGATCTCCATCAGCGATATTTCCGATGCCATCGAAAATTCCGAAGTCGAAGATGAGGAAATCATGGAAAAACAACTGATTCAGGGCATTGTTAAATTCGGAGATCTCGAAGTAAAGGAAATCATGCGGGCCCGCATTGATGTTGCTTCCATACGCTTCGACACTACATTTACGGATGTCATGGATAAAATGCTCGAAGCCGGTTATTCGCGCTACCCCGCTTATGGCAACAGTCTCGACGATATTAAAGGAATCATTTACATCAAAGACCTGCTGCCGGCTTTCCGCACAGGTGAAAAAGACTACAACTGGCAGCAGCATATCCGCCAGGCCATGTTTGTTCCCGAAAACATGAAAATCTCACAACTACTCGTTGATTTTCAAACCCACAAAATGCACATGGCGGTTGTTGTTGACGAATATGGCGGTACCAGTGGCATTGCTTCGCTCGAAGATGTACTTGAAGAAATTGTTGGTGAAATAAATGATGAACACGATGCCGACAGCGACCAGATACTGGCCCGGCAAATAGCCGAAAACACCTTTGTTTTCGATGCCAAAATCCCAATTCACGACCTTACCCGTATAGCGGGTATAGACAGCGACCTGTTTGATAAATTTGAAGGCGAAGTGGAAACACTGGGCGGTATTATTTTAAGCATCTGCGGAAACTTCCCTTCAAAAAACCAGAATATCACATACAAAAACATTGAATTTACCGTTTTATCGATGAGTAAACACCGCATCGGAAACGTAAAAGTGAAAATAAATGAATCCAATCAGGAATCTTAGCATCGTGTTGTTTGTGGCTTTTGCTGCTGCTATTGTCTCTTGCGGAGGCGGAAACGAAACTTACTATCCAAAACCACGTGGGTTTTATCGTCTCGACCTGCCCGACAAAAAATATACGAACTTCGATTCCGTTTATCCTTTCTCCTGCCGAATTCCGCAATACGCGCATGTCGAATCCATCGAAAGCAACGAACCGGGCTCAGTCTGGTTCAATCTGATTTTTCCCGCATACAATGGTTCGGTTAATTTCAGCTACAAAACAATCAACAACAACCTGTATAAACTGACCGAAGATGCACGCGATTTTGCCAATAAACATATTGCAAAGGCCAATGAAATAAAAGAAATACGGGTATCTCATGCCGAAAACCATGTTTATGGTCTTATTTACGATATTGAGGGAACCAACTCAGCTTCGCCTTATCAATTTTATCTGACCGACAGTACAAAGCATTACCTGCGGGGTGCAGTGTATTTCAACCACATTCCAAACAACGACTCCATCGCACCCATTATTCAACGTGTGAAAGAAGATATCGACACGCTGATAGGGAGTCTGAAATGGAAAAATCAATAGCCAAAAAAAAGACTGCCGGTAAAGACAGTCTTCAGTTTTTAAATCCGGATTATTATTGAATTCCGAGTTTTGCTTTCACAAAAGGCATAATGTCGTCAGAGTCCTGATAATAAATCAGCGCACCCGTTCCGGTATCGAAAATGTAATTATAACCTTTTTCAACAGCAACTTCATCAATGGCTTTCTTGGCCTTGTCAATCAATGGCTGAACAAGTTCTGATTCTTTCTGAGATAAAAGATCCTGAGCCTGAGCTTTGAAGTCATCAATGCGTGTCTGAAGATCGAGCAATTCTTTCTGCTTCATCTGTTTGATCGGCTCAAGAAAAGTGGCCTCGTTGGTCATATAATCCTGATATTTTGTCTGAAACTCATTGTTCATAAGAGTCAGCTGCTCATCAAGGCTTTTTGCAAATTCCTGCAGCACTTTCTGGGCTGAATCACGACCGGGCATGACTTCCATGAGGTCGGTTGAATTGATATGGCCAAGTTTGAGTTTAACCTGAGCCTGAAGCGACTGAACATTTACGAACAGGAGCAATGAGATGAACAAAACAAATACGTTTTTCATAAAATGGAATTTTGTGCAAAGTTAAAAGAATTATTCATTTGTATTCAGCCCGCCTGCTTTATAGCCAAGCTTGGCCAAAACTTCGTCGCTCTTGTCGTACTTTTCATTCGCATAAATGAGCGTGGTATTGCCGGCGCGGTCAAAAATAACAGCAAATGTTCCTTCTTCGGCAAGTTCTTCAATGGCATTGTACACTTTTTCCTGAATGGGCTTGATGAGTTCCTGACGTTTTTTGTACAGGTCGCCTTCGGTTCCGAAATATTTTTTCTGCAGATCCTTGGCTTCCTTTTCCTTGGCAATGATTTCATTCTGCCGCTTGGTTTTCATGTCTTCCGAGAGCAAAAACGACTCGGACTGATATGATTTGTACAACTTGTCGATTTCGGCAAACTTGACCTCAAGCTCCTTCTGCCATTCCATGCTCAGCTCGTCCAGTGTGTTCTGGGCGGTCTGATAATCCGGAATGTTTTCAAGTATATACTGGGTGTCAACGTAAGCGAACTTTTGGGCACTGACAAACATCGATGCAAGTAACAGAGCCGCAAAAATAAAGATTCTGGTTTTCATAGTGAGTTCCTCCGACTTTTATTTGAACGTTTTTTTTAATCGATTGATGAGTTGATTGAGAAATGGAATTGTCCCTTCCATGCGGGATACCAGGGCACGTCGTCAAAAGGTATGCCATAATCGAGACCCAGTAAGCCAAACATCGGCAGATAAATCCTGACTCCAAGTCCGGCACTGCGTTTCACAGCAAAAGGATCGAATTCGGTAAATTTAAGCCAGGTGTTACCGGCTTCGACAAACGAAAGCAGATAAATGGTCGCCATGGGATTGGTTGAAATGGGATAGCGCAGCTCCATGGTGTATTTGCTGTATATGGTTCCTCCTATCGACTGGTTTGATCCATCACGCGGTGTCAGCACCGAATTTGTGTAACCACGCATACCAATGATTTCGCGGCCATCAAGGGCAAAGCCCGAAAGACCGTCACCGCCAAGATAGAAACGTTCGAAAGGCGACAACCCGACTTCTTTGTTCCACATGCCCAGGAAACCGAATTTAGTTCTTGACATCAACACCATATCGCCAAAAAGACGAGTGTATAAGGTTGCATTGAATTTCCATTTGTGATATTCCAGCCATTTGAATTTCTCCTGATCAGTGGCTGTAGTATAATCCCTGTCGTTGAAATAGGAATAGGGCGGCGTAAAAGTCACCGAAGCAGAAATCTCGGACCCGGATTTCGGAAAAATAGGATCGTACGAAGAACTGCGACTCAATGCAAATCCAAAATTCACATTATTGGCATTCCCTGATGTGAATGAATATGTCTGGAAATACTCATCAAAATTGTAGTACTGATAAGAAAGCGTAAGATATTCCATGAAATAATCGTCGGGCCATTTCAATCTTTTGCCTAAACCAATTGAAGCACCGGAAATATTCATCACCTGACGTTCCAGCAGTGTTCCGCTTGTACTATAGGTTCCATCGTCAGCTTTTGAAACACCGTTTGTCTGAACGGAATGGAAAAGTGAAAAGCTGAGGGCATTGGGTTTCTTGCCGCCCAGCCACGGTTCGGTGAACGACATATTGTATGACTGATAATGGGTTCCATTCGATTGCCCGCGGATGCTGAGTTTCTGTCCGTCACCGGTTGGGAGCGGCCTATAGCTGTCGCCATTGAAAATGTTGCGGATTGAAAAATTATTGAAAGAAACGCCGAGTGTTCCCACCAGACGTCCCAAACCCCATCCGGCTGAAAGTTCAAACTGATCGGTTGAAGTTTCCTCCACCACATATTCGATATCCACGGTGCCATCAGCGGGATTCGGTTTTGGATTAACAGCCAGCTTTTCGTTGTTGAAATAACGCAGCTGGGCAAGTTCGCGCTGTGTTCGAATAATATCGGAACGATTGAAAAGCTGCCCCGGCTTTGTCCTGATCTCGCGCAGGATCACATGGTCGTTGGTTCTCGTATTGCCAACAAGAGTGACTTTATTGATGGTTGCCTGTTTGCCTTCGTAAATCTGTATTTCGAGATTGATGGTGTCGCCGACAACGCTTTTCTCAACGGGTGTCACCGAGAAAAACAAATAGCCATCATCCATATACAGCGAAGAAATATCGCGGCCGCTCAGATTATAAAACAGATTGCTTTCAAGCAAAGACTGATTGTACACATCGCCCCGTTTCACTCCTAAAATTTCATTCAACTGCTTGTCGGAGTATTTGCTATTACCTACCCATGTGATATCGCCGAAATAATACTTCAATCCTTCTTCGATTTTGATTCTGAGCGACAATTCCTTTTCATTCAAAACAGAAACCGAATCGCTGACTATTGAGATGTCGCGATAACCAAGCTCCTTATATTTTGCAATAATGGCTGCCTTATCTTTTTCAAATTCAGAAGGGATGTATTTCGACGCCTTGAATAAATGATAAATCTTCTTCTGCTTGGTTTCCTTCATGGATTTACGAATCACCTTTTCTTCAACGAGGGTATTGCCTTCAACAGCAATTTCGGCAATTTTCATTTTCTTGCCCCGATGAATAATAAAATCGAGGGTCACCATATTTCCGGCAGTAGTATCGGGTTTTTGGGCAACTTCGACCTGGGCATTGAAGAAACCCTTATCGACAAAATGAGAGCGGATAAGACGTTTGGCATTCATCAATGTATGCTGTGAAACCACATCGCCACGAACAAGTTTCAGTTTTTCACGCACATTGTCTGCTTCGCTTTTACTGATACCTGAAATGCTGTATTTTGATAAACGGGGCCGATCCTGCAGATAAATATCAAGATAGATAAAAGTACCCTGCACTGCAGTAACCGAAATAATAACCTGTTCAAACATGCCGTTTGAATAAACTTTTTCAACGGCATTGCTGATTTCATCACCAGGCACCTTGATGGATTGACCTATGCGCAGGCCGGAAACAGAGATGACATTGTCGGGGCTTGCAAAAAACTCACCGCTGACAGTAATGCCCGCAATTTCATACGGACGCGGGTTTCGATAATCGACACCGATGATTTTATCGGTTTGGGCGCTTACAGCAACATGCAGTAAAACCAGTATCAGACAGCACCACAGAGATTTGAACATGTTCAGTCTTTTTTATCTTGATTCGTAATAATTTGCTCTCCCGTCATTCCATAACGACGTTCACGTGACGAATAGGTTACAAGTGCCTTGTTGAATTCTTCTTCATTGAAATCGGGCCAGGTAACAGGTGTAAAATGCAATTCGGTATAGGCCAGCTGCCACAACAGAAAATTCGAAATCCGCTGCTCGCCCGAAGTCCGTATAAGCAGGTCAGGGTCAGGCATTTCAGCAGTGTACAGATAACTTTCAAACAGCTTTTCGTCAATCTGATCAGGAGAAATAATGTTGTTGGCTACATCCTTCGCAATGTTGGATGTTGCCCTGAGAATCTCGTTTCTTGCGCCATAATTGAGCGCAATGACAAGTGTAAGCACTTCGTTTTTCGAGGTAAATTCAATCGATTTGCGAAGTGATTCCTGCGCTTTTTCCGACAACCGGCTGATATCGCCAATGGTCATCAAACGTACGCCATTGCGGTTCAGTTCTTCCGTTTCGCGCTCCAGCATAAAAACAAGCAAATCCATAATGGCATCCACTTCTTCTTTAGGACGTTTCCAGTTTTCGGTAGAAAACGCATAAAGTGTCAGATACTTCACCCCCGCTTTGGCAGCAGCTCTGACAATAATTTTAACTGTTTCAGCTCCCTGCCTGTGGCCTTCAGTCCTGTCAAGACCACGTGCCTTAGCCCAACGCCCATTCCCATCCATGATAATGGCAATATGCTGAGGAATATCTTGTTGTAATGGTTTTGTCACAAAAGTCTGATTTAAAAAATACTGGATTCGCTTTTCATAATGCGCAGATACTTCGATTTAAAACTATCACGACGCCTGCTACCACCAGGACAGGAATCCGACTTATCCTTGATTTTAAAAGTAAGCGTGAGTCCTGCAAATGAATACCAATCTTTGGTGGATGAATTACCACGTTGAAATCCTGTTTTTTCGGTTTCAGCACTTTGTGCAGGATCTGCCAATGCTGCAGCAACTTCGGTGTTTTGAGCCATTAATACAGTGGGATCGGCGTACGTTGTGCTCACATCATCGATATAATCGGTAAAGGTTTTACGTAGTCCCCACTCAATACCAAGAACCGTTGAAGACCCGATGCCAACCTTAAACCCAAGTCCAAACGGGATGGCAAAACCAGCCAGATTGTATGGGCTTCGGTCGGGATATGCCGTAGTACCCTGTCCTTCGGTTCCCAGTGACTGAAGATTATACCAGTCACCTTTGTAATAACCTTGCGGGTTGAACTTGAAAAAAGAAGCACCGACAAAGAGGTAGGGCGTAAAAAAATCCTTATCGTGTCCGATTTTAAATTTGTAATAAGACAACTCGTATTGTCCGCCAAACTCCATCAAGGGCGAGCGAAAACTAAGATTACGATCTTCGTTGTAAAGAATCACGCTGTCAGCGGCCTGAAGAGAACCAAACAAAACATGCAGACGCACAGCCATCCGCGGATTCATATTATACCGATACATGATGCCACCGGCCGGTTGCGAGGTTAGAAAATGGCCATAAGGATTCAAATCGCCGATGTAATAAGAAACGCCACCCATCAAGCCCAGCTCGTGTTGCTGCGAAAAGCCGGTGAAGCCCGCAATAACAATAAGAAAAGTAAAAAAAACACGTCTCATTTCTGCTGGAATAACGTTAATCTGCAGCATTTAGTATATAAATGAGCAACCCATTCTGAACAAGAATGGGCGGCTGCAAAATTAGGTAAAATTATGCTTGACTGTTTGTTCAAAATCAGAATTTCGGGATTGAAAAACCGCCACGCGGAATTTTGTAATAGAAAGTGATTTCGGCAAACATATAGGTATCATGATCGGTAGGATCGCCCCGCTGCATATTGGGTGCCGTTTGGCCAGCCACTTCACCAAGACTGGGATCGGCCATAAAAGCGGCAATGTCACCTTTTTCATCACGAATTTCATCATTATTGAAGTAAGTGGTGCTGCAATCATCGATATAATCTGTCCAGGTTTTGCGAATACCATATTCAAGACCAATGGACCATTCTCGGCTGATGGCATACTTAAATCCAAACCCGATAGGAATAACGGGTTGCACACGATGATAGGGCTTGCGGGTTTCAACAAGACCCTGCCCTTCGGTACTCAGTGGCTTAAGTGCAATCCAATCACCATTGTAGTTGCCTTGGGGATTGAACCACATAAGACCAAATCCCACAAAAATATAAGATTCGATATTAATATTTCTCCAACCCTGAACACCGCGCAACTTGTAGATATGACCTTCGCGCTGGCGGGTAAGCATCCACTCAAACTGGCCATTGATTTCAATAATCGGGGTGCGGAAATTCAGATTGCGGTTATGACGGTACAATTCTTCTGTTTTTTTATCATCGCCATTCAGATAGGCAAAATGCATCATACCTTTGACACAGTGCTGCTTGCCCGTTCTGTAGCGATAGCCCATACTGGTACCCGGACGTGTTGCAGGCCAGTCGAGATCGCGAAAACCATTGGTGCCAATCTGATTGGCGCCACCAAGATCGCCCAGAAAGTTGGAAGCACCCAAACCAAAGACGTATTCTTTTCGTTCACGGCGCCATTGCTGGGCTGAAGCTGTATCAACTATCAGAAATGCCAATAAAAATAATATGGGCCAGGTGATTTTCATAACGAATAGTTTAATCCCAATTAAGTGGCAAAGATAATAAAAAAACGGTTGAAAATAAGAAAATATTTCTTTGAATTAAAAAAACTTATTTATTGCGCATATCTTCACCCCACATCAGTTTTTCACGGATCACACCAAAAAAGCTGTCGGCAGGCCTGCGTACAAAGTTGAGGGTAAAAGGCGCCTTGCGTATTGTTACCTTTTGACCCCGTCCAATAACAATCTGACTCGAATCAATGGAAAGAATAAAATCTTCGGTTCGGCCATCCGGAACAAAAGTGATTACATCTTTATCAGAAATCACAAGAGGACGAACTGACAGATTATGAGGTGCAATAGGCGTTAAAATCAGATTTTCGGCTTCCGGAACAAGAATGGGACCTCCGCAACTGAGCGAATAGGCCGTTGAGCCGGTTGGGGTTGCCAGAATAATACCATCGGACCAATAACTATTCATAAATGAGCCATTTATCCATGTGTTAATGGAAATCATCGAACTGGCACTGCTTTTATGAACAGATACCTCATTCAATGCAAATATTTTTTTTCCAAATAAAGATTCACAATCATCAATTTCGAGCACAGTGCGTGCAGATAAAGTATAATTGCCTTTGATGAATTCATTCAATGCTTTTCGAAACTCATCCTTACGGATATTTGAAAGAAAACCAAGTCTGCCAAAATGAACCCCCATTACCGGGACTTCACTTTCGCGGATCAGGTTGACCGTTTCGAGCAAAGTCCCATCACCGCCCATGCTGACAACAAGATCTGCTATTCCGCCCACTGTTTCTCCTTCGGTTAAAAAACGGGTATTGGGAGGTAATGAAAAAGCGCTGCTGATCTGTGCTTGCAAATGACCACAAAAAATGGCCTGACCCCCTGTTTGTAATACAACATCAAGCACAGCCTGAATTTCATCATTGAAATCAGGGGAGTAACTTCTTGAAAAAACACAAATCCGCATCCTGAAAATATTTTATACCGGTGCTGTGAAATGCAAAAATATACCTTTTTCACGAAACCGGTTCATGGTAAATTCGACTCTGAATACTTTGTCATAATATGTTACCAGATCTATTCCCAGCCCAAAAGCAGCAAGATAATCGCCCGACAGATTATTGGCACCCGAAAACAAACCCCGATCCGACCAACCCTGATCGAAAAAAGCATTGACAAAAACAGAAACAGGAACACGATTAAACTTGCTGGTTCTGACAAAAAGAATTTTAAATATTCTTTGCTGGAGTATATTATATTTCAAGTTATTGCGTTGAATGAAAAAATGTTTTACCGGTATAACCCGGTATTGATAGCCCCTGACAAAATCATTTCCATAGCCCATAAATCCAGCAGTTGCAAAATTGTTCCCTCCAGCCAGTGAAACATACATGGTTGCTCCGGTAGCAAAATATACAGGGCCAGCCAGATTAAAATATTTGCGTGAAGTGCTTTTCAGATAAAACTTTTTGTCATTTTTTTCAGAAAAACCTGCAATATTACCGAGATTCAACTCCGCATCAACATACCAACCTTTTAAAGGATAATTCTTCACGTCACGAAAATCATACCTGTACTGATAATTCAACGTAAGACGCCGCCATAAGTCAGCCGGTGCATAATCAGGATTGAGCTGGAATAAAGAATCGGCATATCTGGTTGATTCAAATAACAAAGAAATCTTATGCAATTGATACATGCCGGCTCTGCGCGTGGTTGCAACAGAAGTAAACAACCCGGAATAAACATATTCATCGGGAAGTTTCAATGTCTTTGGCTCGTGATTCAAAACAAGATATGACAAAGAATGAGATGCCTCGAACCCCAATGCTGCTGAAATTCCCCAATTCTGGTTTTTATCAATGTACGGTTTTGAATACGATACGCCATAAATCTGATTGTATCCTGTTTTAAACAATAGTTTCAGGTATTCTTTTCTTCCTCTGAAGTTTTCGTGATAAACATACAAACCATAGGTTGCCTTTTCAAATGACATATCGCGCAACCATACATTGAAATTTCTTTCTTCGATATTCAAAAATGGCATGGGCCATATATACCAGCGTTCAGTAACCCCCACACAAACATTTCCACTGTCGCTGAAAACAACTGAAGCAAAATGAAAAAGCGATGTATTTACAAGATTTTGTTCTGCCCGCAAAGCCAATTCTGCTGTATCACTCATCAAAACAGTATCACCTATGCCAAAAGGCATTTCGCGCAGAATCACACTTTCCTTTGTTACACCATTTCCGGCAATCGAAATATGTTTAATGAAATATAATGAATCAGCTGCACTTACAGAAAATACAACAGAGATTAAAAATATAAGAAAGAAAAAACGGATATTCAAAATACTACATATTGAGGTATCGCATCAGCAATTCATATCGGTCCTGCAGAATATCATCAATCATATCTTCGCCAAAAGAAGCAACAATATTATATTCGTAACGGGTGAACGTTTGAAGGATTTTTCCGATATCGGAATTGTTCACTTTCAGAACAACCTGCATGCGAGTGCTGTTTGGAATGGTTTGCACAAACGATGCAATAATTAGAGCGTCATTTGATTCAACAATATTTGATATCTGAGTCAAGGAATAATCTATCACATTGAGTTCAATAATAATAATTCCGCCGGGATTATTCACAGAAAGCAACTCAGCTACCACCCGCAAAACCGAATCGGACAAAATTACGGCAGACAGCTTGTTGTTTTTGCCGGTAACTGGAACCAGACTGAGTTTATGCTGATAGATGGTGCGCAGAATGTCGAAAATATGAGCATTTTCATCAACCGAAGCGCCCTGAATCATCAGTTTTATGTTGCCAATGGGCTGCGAAAAATCATTCAAGCCAAGCAAATCGTCTTCGCAGACCAGACCAAGATACTCTTCATTATTCACAATAGCCAGGTGTGTAATTTTATATTCTTCCATCAGCGATAATGCTTCGGAAGCAGCAGTACTGGTTTTAACACTGGGAATGGCAGAAGGGGTTATATCGGCAGCAAAAAGACTCATCAGAAAAAGTATATGCGACAAAAATATAATTTTTCAGGCAGCAAAGTATTAAATTTGCAAAAAAAACCTGATATGACACGTCTCAGTGTAAATATAAACAAAATAGCAACGCTGCGAAATGCACGTGGTGGCAATGCACCTGATGTACTTAAAGCAGCCGTTGATTGTCAACGCTTCGGAGCACAAGGAATTACAGTACATCCGAGACCCGACGAACGTCATATCCGCTATGCCGATGTTTATGCACTAAAACCACTAGTAACAACTGAATTCAACATTGAGGGCTATCCCTCCGACAATTTCATAAAACTTGTTCTTGACGTTGTTCCCAACCAGGTAACATTGGTTCCCGATCCACCCGAAGCACTTACATCCAATGCCGGGTGGCGCGTAACAGAAAACATGGCTTTTCTGAAAAAAGTGATTGAAGACTTTCATTCTAAAGGAATCCGGGTTTCCATCTTTATTGATACCGATACTCAAAACATTGCAGCCGCAGCTGACACCGGCACCGACCGGGTTGAACTTTATACAGAACCATACGCCACTCATTTTCCTCATGACCGTCAGCTTGCCGTAGCTGAATTTTCAAATGCGGCTCGTGCTGCCATCAAAGCCGGTCTGGGACTCAATGCCGGACATGATCTGAATCTCGACAACCTCCGCTATTTTGCCGAAAACGTCCCCGGTCTTCACGAAGTTTCTATCGGTCACGCACTCATCAGCGACGCTTTATACTTCGGACTGGAAAATACCATTCAGATGTATCTGCGTCAATTGCAGCCAGCATGAAATTATTTTTTCGCGAATACGGTCAGGGGCAACCCCTCGTAATTCTGCACGGGCTTCTGGGCATGAGCGATCATTGGATTCCGCTGGCAAAACAATTTGCAGAACAATTTCATGTTGTTGTTCCTGATTTGCGCAATCACGGCCAATCACCGCATGCTGAAAAATTTTCATACAAACACATGCAGGCCGATATTGAAGAACTTCTGAGCGATCTTCAGATAAAATCATGCAATCTCATTGGTCACAGCATGGGCGGAAAACTGGCCATGCATCTGGCTTTGAACCACTCCGAAATGGTGGACAAACTTATTGTTGCCGACATCAGCCCTATTGATTATCCAATCGACGAAGACAATGAAATGGTGCAGGCCATCAACAGAATGAATCTTTCATCGGTAAATAACCGCGAAGAACTTCGTCAAATGATACAATGGGCAACAAACGACCCCATGCTGCAGGGATTGATTCTGAAAAACATTTCTTCAAAAGGCCTTTCTGGGTTTTCATGGAAACCGGATCTGGAAAACATCACAAAGAATCTGCAGGAGATTTATGATTTTCGCTGTCACGAATTTCAGATCCGCGCCAGTGAAAGCATTGATAAAGCCAGTTTCAACAAAGAAACATTGTTTTTAAAAGGTGACAACAGTCAATATATTTCGGAAAATCATTATCCGAAAATCGCAGCATTGTTCCCGCAAAATAAAATAACAACCATTGAAAACGCAGGCCATTGGCTACATGCAGAGAAGCCTGCGGAGTTTTATGAGGTCTGCATGAACTTTCTCCTTTGAAATGTATCCCTTCGATGGGTTTGAACCCCTTCGAGAGATTTTATCACGTCCTCACCGCAAACTGACAAAAACAAACCTCCGGCGGATTAAAAATGGACTTTTTCTTTTTGAACATGTAAATTGTCACGTTAATTTTGCGGAAGTTTTTGTATTTTTCCCCAGTTTTTTAACATTGTCATTTTATAAAATTGTTGTCATGATTAAACTTTTACCCGCCTTACTGATACTTATTACAATGCTGTTTTCCAATACGGATGCCTACTGCAGCAATAAATTCATCAATCAACCGGGATCTTATTCCGGCAAAACCCAATATCTTAAAACTGTTGCAGCCGGCTGTTTGCCTGCATCGGCATCGGCCGAGCTGAACATCGGCGGCGTGCGTGCCCGCATCAACAATGGCGGAGACATGTGGTGGGATCTGGCTGACTTAGCTGAATACGAGGTTCCAAAAGGCAGCGGAAGAACATCAATGTTTGCCGGAGCATTCTGGATAAGCGGACAAGACATTAACAACAACATCAAAGTGGCGGCTCATCGTTACAGGGCAAATGGCAATGACTTCTGGTCAGGCCCTCTCACCATCGACGGGACAGCATCTACCGAAGCCGCCATCTGTCAGGATTACAATTTCATCAGCACCATCTATCGGCAGGATGTTACCGACTTTGTGAATTATTATAACAACCCGGCTGCCTATCCCGGTTACAATATTCCCTCATATTTCTACACCTATCCTGCACATGGTGATCCGTCACTTGGCCATTCCTTTTATCTCGCTCCCTTTTATGACAACGACGATGATGGCGTTTACGATCCCCAAAGTGGCGATTATCCGCTTTACGATATCAACAACAGATACTGTCATCAACCAGATCCTTCAGCAGAAGATATGAATGGGCTTACGAATGGTGGCGTTCTTTTCGACCAGATGCTGAAAGGCGATCAGACTTTGTGGTGGGTGTTCAATGACAAGGGAAATACCCATACCGAAACGCAGGGAACATCCATTGGCATCGAAGTGAGAGCACAGGCATTTGCATTTTCAACAATTGATGAAGTGAACAACATGACCTTCTATTCATTCGAAGTCATTAACCGATCAACTGAAACATTATACGAGACGTATCTTGGGTTTTTCACTGACCCCGATAATGGTTACGGCAACGATGATTTAATTGGATGCGATGTGCCTCGCGGGCTTGGCTATTGCTACAATGGTGATGATTACGATGAAAGCGGAAATGGCGCATATGGCTATGGGAGCCAGCCGGCAGCAGTAGGCGTTGATATTCTGAAAGGGCCCTACATGGATGCTGACGGAATTGATAACGGGGCCTATATTCAGCATGTTGATTCACTGGGAAACCTCTGGTTTGAAAACTGCAATGCGGCTGTTAATGGCAGCAATTTCGGAAACGGAATCATTGATGACGAATGTTATGGATTGACAAATTTTTTGAATTTCAGAGGAAGTGGCGCAATACCCCCGTATGGCACAGACCCTGATGTGGCAGCAGAGTATTTCAATTTTATGCGCAGCATCTGGAAAGACAACACGCACATGATTTATGGCGGAAACGGTCACATAATAAGCGGTGGATACGGCCCTGAATGCAATTTTATGTTTCCGGGTGAAAGCGATGTCTGCGATTACGGAACCGGAGGAATCCCTCCTAATGGTCCCAAAAACTGGACAGAAGAAACAGCCGGAAATCAGCCATATGACAGGCGCATTGTTCAATCATCCGGGCCTTTCACCATGCACCCGGGCGAAGTGAATTACATGACCATTGGGATTCCGTGGGCCAGAGCCAATTCTGGCGGAGCTGCAGAAGCGCTTGAACTTTTAAAATGCGCAGATGACAAATGCCAGGCGCTTTTCGACAATTGCTTCCAGCTGCTCGATGGTCCCGATGCGCCCGATATAATGGTTCAGGAACTCGATCGTGAAGTAATTTTATATCTCGGAAATTCAAATTTCAGCAATAATTATCAGGATGCATACGCAGAAGCTGACCCGACCATCGTAGCACCATCGGGCTACAACTATGATTCACTCTACCGTTTCGAAGGGTATCAGGTTTTTCAGGTAATCGATCCGAATGTTACTGCTGCCGACATTGCTGATCCCGACAAGGCCAGATTGGTAGCCCAATGCGATGTTGAAAACGGAGCCGCCACGCTGGTGAATTACGTTTATTCGCAACAGGTCGGGACCTATGTCCCGCAAATCGAGGTGGAAGGCGCCAATGAAGGAATCGTTCATTCTTTCCGCATCATCGAAGATATGTTTGCAAGCGGTCAAAACACCCATCTGGTCAATCATAAAAAATATTATTACATGGTGCTGGCCTACGGATACAACGAGTATGAAAAATACAGCTCAGATCCGGCGATGCAGTTCCCCGGAACCATTTCATCCAACGGTCAGAAAAGGCCATATCTTGCAGGCCGGAAAAACATCAGTGTTTACACAGCAATACCGCATGCGCCAGCTCCCGAATCGGGCGGGACACTCATCAACAGCGCATACGGCGCACAGCCCGTTATCACACGCATTGAAGGACAGGGCAACGGCGGGAACATGCTTGAACTCAATGCCGCATCCAGAAATAAAATCCTCGAAGATGGCTTTTCCGCTGAGCTCACCTACGAAGCCGGATTTGGCCCTGTGACCGTGAAAGTGATTGATCCACTCAATGTAAGAGAAGCCAATTACATTCTGAAACTGGACTCATCAAGCGCAGCATGGGCAGGAGAAATCAATTCATGCAAATGGGTATTGGAAGAATATGACATGAGCAATCATTTTGTTGCAGCATATTCGTCCGACCATGACATCAGCAGTCCGTTTGAACAGATTTTCACCAATCTTGGAATTGCCGTTTGTTTTGTCGATGGAAAAAATCCAGGAGACCTTACACATGAAAGCAATGGATTGATTTACTCCGACATCATATATTCAAACCCATCAATACAATGGCTGGGAGGTCTTTCCGATGCCGACGGCTCATCAGCATTTAATTGGATACGAAGCGGAACACAGGATTCAGAAAACAACATGTATAACGACTTTATATATTCCGGCCAATATATGGATCCGGAAGAGTATTATGAAAAAATAATCGGAGGTAGCTGGGCGCCATACCGCCTTGCATCATACGAAAATGACAATCCGGCATTAAAATCCATTGCGACAAGTATCCAAACAACAAACAAGATGTCGAATCTGGCAAGTGTTGATATTGTCCTCACGCCCGATAAAAGCAAATGGTCGCGTTGTCCGGTACTTGAAACATGCGATGATCCATTGCTGGCACAGGGAGGAGCCGGAAAACTCACGCTGCGCCATCATGCATCGGTGGATAAAAACGGAGACACACTCACGACTGAGGCAATCTATGACGGTAATGAACAAGGCATGGGCTGGTTTCCCGGATATGCCATCAATTTGGAAACGGGTGAACGACTGAACATTGCTTTTGGAGAAGACAGCTGGCTGGGCAGCGAAAATGGGCGAGACATGCTGTTCAATCCGACATCGGATCTTGAAACGACGCTCGGTCAGCCACTTTTCGGAGGGAAACACTTTGTTTATGTATTTGGGCATCTGAGCGAAAGCGCCAACGACTGCCCCGCCTACGATGAGGGAAAATGGCTCTATGACATGTTTTCACAAGAAACAATTACAGCGTTGCGCTATATTTTCACCAGCGCCATGTGGTGTTCCATTCCGCTCTCAATCGATGGAGAGCAATGGTTGAATAATGAATGCCACATCCGTATCCGAGTATCAAAAGCATATAATAAAAACTATTCTACATTCGGATCTGCAGCACCACAAAACAACAATTACCCAATGTACAGCTTCAACACGTCAACACTGATGACTGTAACCAATGATCAAACAACAGCTATGAATGCACTTGACATGATTAATGTAGTGCCCAACCCATACTACGCCGTTGATGATTATGAAGAGAACATCTACGACAATAAAATAAAAATCACGAATGTGCCGTCGAAATGCACAATCAGCATTTTCAATCTCAGTGGTACGCTGGTAAGAAAATTCAAAAACGATAATCCCCATGTAACAGACATTGACTGGGATCTGCGGAATTCAGCCGGGAAGCTGGTTTCAGGTGGCGTTTACATCATTCATGTGTATGCACCGGGAATCGGAGAACGAAGCATACGCTGGTTCGGATCGATGAAAACCGTTGTGGAAAATGAGTTTTAAAAATACGAGATACGAAACACAAAATCAGAAATACGAAATAAAATGTGGAAATGTGCGGCTCACGTGAAGCGTGACAGGTTCGCGCATGTGAAAATATGAGCGACTAAAAACACTTTTGCGATGATGCGATGGGTGCGATGGGTTCACTGTCACGGATAACATATCCGCGCCAGTGGATGAAAATGCACAAAAGAAAACAATTCAGCTTCGACTCAGAGCACCGACGCTTCGGTCGGCACATATTGCTGATTGCTGATACCTGAAAGCTGATTGCTTCAAGGTAACGATTCCCGCTTTCAGCGTGATAAATTCCACGTCTGTAACGATTGCAACGAAAGAAGGCATTTAAACACGATTATAAATCTGATCTCTGACTTTTTTTGTAAGCCCTTTAAAGACCAAATCATAACTACCATCAATCAATTGCATCAAAAGTTTTTCATCGAAAGAAGTTGCTTCGTTCACATCAATCCAATGAGTTTTACTCATGTGATAAGCCGGAGTTATGGCGGAATAGCGCTCCTGAAGCTCTATTGAATACTCCGGATCACATTTCAGAGCAATTATAAAGACGCCTTCAATATCTGTAAGTGCAAACATTTTCCCGCCGACTTTAAAGACAAGAGTTGTTTCATCGAAAGGAAATTCCTCGGTAACACCGGGCTTCAACAAGCAGTATTCGCGAAAACTTTCAATATTCATTTATTTGGCAATCCAATATTCCGGATTTTGCGGAACTTTTTCTTTCCATATCTCAAAATGCAGTACAGTAGCACCTTCTTCATCAACTGCGATTGGCCCAAGATTTTGCTTCGAAGAAATACTGCTGCCTTTTTTTACTGCAGCAGTTTTAATGTTTGAATAAACAGACAGGTATTCTCCATGACGGATCATAATCATGGTTGTACCATTGGGAGCAGTAATAACAGCACTTACTGTTCCTTCGTAAACAGCGCGGGCACTACTGCCTTTTGGGGCACTAATATCAATTCCGTTGTTTTTTACCTTAATGTCGTGCAACACAGGATGCGGATGTTCTCCAAACCTATCGGTAATAGCGCCCTGCGCAACGGGCCATGGAATTTTCCCTTTGTTACCTGCAAAAGTGTTTGAAATACGAGCTTCTTCAGGTGTCATCTGGTATGCATTGGGCTTAGAATTACTTGTTTTATTGTTGGCTTTCACCGTATTGGCCTTCTTCTTGCTGGCTTCGATTTCAGCTTCAATCATTTTTTGAATTTTGCGCTGAATTTCGGTCGCTTCCCGTTGCTTCTTCTTCAGATTGGCCCGCAATTTTGATTCTTGTTTTTTCAGATCCTTTACAACTTTATCCTTCTCTTTTTTCTGCGAAGCAAGTTGGTTTTTTTGTTTTTCCTGATCCGATTTAAGACTTAGTTTTTCATTGCGCATTCCTTCAAGTTCGGACAGCGACAACTCAATATCAGAGCTGGTTTGCGAAATTCTTTTCACCTGGTTTTTCCTGATAGCCGAATACTCCCTGAAATAATTCATCCGTCGCCAGGCCATCATAACACTGCGAGAGCTAAAAAGATAAACAAGTCTGTTGGCCGGTTTACGGGTAAGGTATGCAAAATATACCATTCGTGCATACTGTGATTTCAATGTATTCAATTCTCGCTTCAGTTTGGCAACAGTCAACTTCTTTCTTTCTATTTCTCGCTCCAACAAAGCCATTTCGGCACCTGTCTTCGAAATAAGACTTTCGTAATTCCGCACCTGGCTTTCGATAAGTTTAATCTGTTGAGTCGTCTTTCTGCTGTTTTTCTGTGTTTCCTTAATCAGCTTTGAGGTGTTGGAGATTTCTTTTTCAATATTCGCTTTCTGGTTCTGAAGCTGTTTCTTTTTATTTGACTGCGCGCAAAGATTGTTCATGCCGAACACAGCAAAAACTGCATAAATAAAAATTAACCGCAAAAATACCGAACCATATTTCATCACTTATTTTTTTGTTGCTGATCCATTGGAACAAAACTCTCAGGGATGACAAAAGGAACCATTATTTCCTCATCAACACTAACTTTTTCAAAATCAATGACGACCTTCATTTTCTGTTCGGCTTCGACATTTACATCTATCTGATGCGCCAGCAACTGATCATCGAAAACCACAAAAGCAGAATAATCAACAACCAATTTGCTGTTTTCCTTTGAAATCTCCTTTATTTGTTGTCTGATAATTTTATAATTTTCGGGCGAGATCCACAAATCCTGCACCAATACACGATCCATATCGCTCTGGTTGGCCACATAGTTTTTCAGTTTCTTCCGCCCCGGCGTTGATATCTTGTAGGACCTGGCATCTTCACCCACTTTGAATATGTTGTTTTCGTAATAGGAAAAATCGTTTCCGGTAACCAATGCCTGTAACATATCAAAATCGAAAGGTGTTTTAAGCAATTCATTGATCAGCTGATAATCGCCTTTAAAATATGTTTTATTAAGTCGGTTAATCATTTTTACACTGTCGGGTGTAATAAATATCCGGAACGCCTCTATTCCAACCATGGCCGATAACGACAACCATATTGTCCTGTCCTTGATAATACGCATGCTGCCGCCAAACCCAAGATTGTTTTTTTCAGATTCCACTTTGGCCTGAAACTTCACATTCATCGTGCGAAAATCGAACTGGGCATCCTTCATTTTCGAAAAAATAAGTTCAACTCCAGTATCCTGCTTCACAGTTTCCTTTATTTCCTTTTTTGCTTCACGCCCGGTTTTACAAGCGGATGTAAACGCAATTGCAATTAACAGTACCGGCAAAAGAAATTTACTCATAATATTTTTTGTCAGTAATTTTTTGATCAATCATCTTACCTGCACCCCCCAATTCCCGCGCCATCAGCCAAAAGCGTAAGGCATCTTCTGTTTTATTCTGAAAAAACAACACATCGGCATACTGTTCCAGCAAAGCACCATCATCATCGCCTCCAAGTTCAATCGCTTTACGATACGCTTCTGCCGCTTCCAGATACTTTCCCAAACGAAACAAAACAAGTCCATATGTATGCTGAAATTCAGCTTTATCTTCGTTTCCCGTAAGTGCTTCAGCAATCAGCTGCTGTGCCTTGTCAACATTTTTCTTTCGCAACGCCAGCGAGTAAGCATATGCATTTTTCGCAACCACATTGTCCGGATCTTCACCAATGAGTTTTTCAAACATGGCATCAGAATCGTCATTGCGTCCGGTTTTTGCGTAAGTGTCGGCCAACAGAAACAAAGATTCGTTTTTCATTTCCTTATTTGACAAACGAAGATCCGAGGCAAACTCGAGAGAAACGACGGCCTTTTCAAACATAGCAGCATGATATTGAGCCAATCCAAGAAAAAACCAGACAGAGCTTTGTTCCGGGAACAATTCAGCGGCCTCGGAAGCATATGTCAATAACGAATCATACTGCTGATTATCGTAAAACACATTCATCATCAGATTCCAGATGGTAAAAACACTTTTATCAAATTCCAGCGATTTTTTCCACATGTCCATGGCTTCATCCATCCTGTCATCAGCGTTCAAAAAATCGGCATACATTGCCCAGGCCTTGGCTTCATCGGCATGAACACTAACAAGCGTATCAAGCATCGGATAAACTACCGTCGTGTCGCCATACACATTGCCAGCCCTATATACATTCATAAGCAGACTGATTTTCTCATCAATTCCAGTAGATACCGATCCGATAATATAAAAAATCTCCTTCACTGCAAGCGAATCGTTACCAGACATATGATAGTAATCTGCCAGATAGGCATGAGCAAGTGCATTTTCAGGATCAACAGTCAAAACATCATTGATACTATTTAAAGCAAGCCCCGCCCGTCCAGTGCGCATATAATATTCAACCAGAGCCATAGAATACTGCGGATTTTCGGGAAAATGATCAGCAAGTTTCTGAACTTCATTCATGGCCTTATCAGTCTTTGACCAATTCTGATAAATATAATACTTTTGAATTCCTATCTGCTCTGTTATACCAGTCTGCAACTCGATTTCATTGTAAACATCAATGGCCTTCTGAAATTCATTATTCTGAACATAGCACTGGGCCTCATATTCATACAATTCATATTTTTCAGGATACTTGTTGCGGAGATTTTTATACTGAATCGCCGCTTCACTGTATTTTCCCGATTTTTCAAATGCCCCTGCATAGGCCAGTTTATACCAGATATTGTCAGGATCCACACGTATAGCCGTTTTCAGAAGATCAACGGCTATATCTGTTTCACCGTTAAGCATTTTCAAGCGGGCCAATTCATACAATGATGCATCGTGGAGTGGATCCTGCTCAATAATTGTTTGATACAAACCCATGGCATTGGCAGCATCGCCCAAAATTTTGTATCGTGTGGCTTCAATAAAAGCACTGCTTATCATCAGCAGTTCACGATCACTGAGCTTGTTGTGTTTGCGCTGTGCCTTATGAAAAGAATTACATGCCGTTGAAAACAACAGCAATGTAAGCAGATATATAGCCAGCACTTTACTCATTGAACAATCACAGTAAAATCACCAATATTAAGTTCCTTGTATTTCTCACTATATTCAACGAAATTACCCACCATACTATTGTCAATATTGGCATTTGAAATTTTGCAATGCGACTGAATAATCGAATTTGAAATGATGCAGTTGGAAATCACCGATCCTTCTCCGATTGAAACGTGAGGTCCGACAATGCAACCAGTTATTGTTACATTTTTGCCTATATAGCAAGGTTGAATGATAATGGAATTTTTCTGGTTCAGATTGTTGGCAATTAAACTGCCGTTTTTTGCAAAATCAAGAATGCGTCGGTTTGTATGAATGGTTGCATTCTTATTACCGCAATCAAGCCATTCTTCAACATTATAAACAGAAAAGCTGCATCCGCGCTGCATCATATTTTCGAGCACATCGGTCAACTGATATTCGCCATTAACAAGTACTTTTGCAGCAAGCAGTTTTTCAATTTCCGCCCTCAGCACTTCCCCTTCACGAAAATAATACACCCCAACAATGGCCTGATTTGACACAGGTGAAGTTGGTTTTTCAATAAATTTTGTAACGATGTCCTTGTTGTCAGTCTTCACTACTCCAAATGCTGAAGGATCTTCCACCTTATGAACCCAGATAATTCCTTCGCGAGAAGTATCCATTTTTTGTGTTGTCCGAAACAATGTATCGGCAAATGCAACGATAACCTTTCCAGAGATGGATTCGGCTGCACAAGAGATGGCATGCGCAGTTCCAAGTGCCTGATTCTGATAGTATATTTTCCCTTTAGATCCAACGCTATCTGCAATTCCAAGCAAATGTGCTTCTACTTCTGCACCAAAATCCCCAATGATGTATGCAATTTCTTCAACTTTTTCATCAACCAATTCCATCAAATCTTCAACAAGGCGCTGTACAATGGGTTTACCGGCAATATTTATGAGCGGTTTGGGAATGGTCAAAGTATGCGGTCTCATACGCTTACCCATACCTGCCATTGGAATAATAATTTTCATAATAATCTTTTTGAATTATTGTTTACCTGTATGTCCAAATCCACCGGCACCTCTCTGAGTTGAATCAAGCTCTGAAACCAGCTTCCATTCGGCACGTTCGTGTTGTGCAATAATCATTTGCGCAATACGATCACCATTTTTTATTACAAAATCAGTATCAGAAAAATTAATCAGAATCACTTTAATTTCACCACGATAATCGCTGTCGATGGTGCCAGGTGTATTCAAAACAGTAACACCGCTTTTAATGGCCAACCCACTGCGCGGACGAACCTGTGCCTCAAATCCGGCCGGGAGTGATATAAAAAGACCCGTAGGCACCAGCTTGCGTTCCATTGGTTTTAAAACAATTTCATCATCCAAGAAGGCGCGCAAATCAACTCCGGCCGAATATTCAGTTTCGTAGGCCGGCAATGGATTATTGCTTGTGTTAACAATATTGATTTTCATCCTGAGCTTATATAAAGGTGCAAATGTAAACATTTTTGCGATTCCGGGAAAGTCAGTATGAATTCAACCTTCGAAGAATTAAGAACTCTTCGAAGGTTGCAAGAACACGTTGAAAAAAACAATTTTATTTGAAAGCGCTTTCGCTTAGTCCGGGGCCGCTCAGGGCAAGCTTTTCGAAATACTCCGGAACTGGCTTGCCATTGAGTTTGTCAACATACACTTTTGCCAGATACTGACTCAGCATAAAACCATGACCACGCAAACCAACAAATAATCCAAGCGATGGATCGACGATATAGCGTGGTTCTACGTAATAACCACTCCACACGGCCTGAAATCCGGTAGCAGATAATTGCGGAATCCAATCACAGAAAATTTCACTCACTATTTCAAGAAATTCCTTACTGTTGATTTTAAGGTTTTTATCAGTCTCTTTCGGGTCTGTGAGTGGCGAAGCGCAACCGATAATCTGACCGGTTTCCTTCAGTTGCTGTCCATACACCGAGCTGAACGATTTGTATTTCCTACGATCGATAAGCATATCAAGAGCATCTCCATCTTTGCCCATCAATGGCAGTCTGCGGGTAATAAATGCCTGATGACGCACAGGATACAACCCTGTTTCGATATTCAGTTTACGGGCAAATTTGTCGGCTGTTGGTCCAAGAGCATTTATAAAAACTTCTGTTTCAAATTCAATATATTGTTTGTTGTGATCGCGTACCAACACAATATAACTTGCGTCTTCCCTACGAAGATCAATCAGTTCACAATCTTCCATAACAGTTCCACCTTTCTCAATACCAATGCTGCGTACAAGATCAATAACGCGGCCAGGAGTGGCTTGCCAGCAATCATGTGTAATCAGGGCAGATTGATAAGTCTCCAGGTTTTTATTGAAATACGGGCTGATTTCTTTTTGGAAATCCTTTTTATCGACCATATAGGCATCGGACCAGGCACGTGAGGCATCGAGGGCCTTAAACGTTGCGTCATCGTGAGCAAAACTCACATAACGTATTGGTTTGTAATCAACATTTTTGATTTTCTGCAGTTCAACAAAAATATCACGGTTATGAATAGCAATATCTGAAAGCTCCGGAACGCTGAATGCTGGCCGTCCACCAGCAATGTTTCGCCACGAAGCACCGCGGTCGTAATTTACCAGAACAGGACTGAATCCGGCCTCGGCAAGATAACGGAACAGAGCGCTGCCACCGATTCCACCACCGGCAACGAGAGATTTCACCTTGCGACGTTCGGTCTTTTTACCGGGAGTAAAAGGAACGATAAGTTCGTTTTCCTTGCCGGGATACAACTCGCCGATCAGCACCTGATTTGACAATGGGCCACGTGGAGTAGCATCGCCAACAACAGTAATACCTTTCGACGCGATGGTTGATTTCAATCGTCGGATGCAGCGTTTACCACGGCAGGCGCCCATTCCAAGACGAGTAGTGTGTTTAATCTCATCAATTGAGATAAATTTCCGGTCACCCACTCTGTCCATTATCTCATCAAGAGTTACATCATCACAATGGCAAACATAGGTGGCCCCTTCTTCTTTATAACTTGTTGTCTGAAGTTCAGGTTTTTCAGGATAATTACTTTTAACAATAAAGCCACGAACCTGAATGATATCTTCGCCATGAAGCGATTCAGCCCTGACCCGTGCAACATTGGTTTTGTTTGGTTTTTTGAGGATTTTTTCAATCACACCTTCACCAAGAACTTTTCCATTGTTATCAACCAGGAATACGGCTTCATTTTCATTTGCTTCGTATTCAATCGGAAGAAAGAGCTGATCTTTTTCCGTATTATAGCCAAAAATGGCCAGTCCAGGGCACTGATACACACACTGCATGCAGCCGATGCATTTATCAAAATCAACAACGGGAACCGTACTGGTTGAAGTTTTTGTGATAGCTCCGTGTGGACAAGCAAAAGTACATGGATTACAAGCAAAACCATACAAACAATCGATTTGAACAAATGGTTTCTTTCGCCTTTCGCCCACAGGCAATGCCGATTCTTCAATTACGCGCACCGGATGTTGCTGCGAATCGATATATTCTTTTGAAACAGCCAGGTAATCATCATATTTATACTTCACCGACATCATATCAAGCACCTCGTAAGCAGCTTGTTTTCCACGAAGCACAGCAGATGTTCCCTCCCCTATTCGAATGGCATCACCGACACCATGACAATTCCGTCCGAAAATTTCATTGCCAAGAATCAACAACTGATCGTCGGGAACAAGTCCTGTACAGATATTAATGGCATCAATACCCTCAATAATTCTTTCAGTCCCGGGAACAGGTTTAAAATTTTCAGCTTCGGCAATAACAGCACCAACAATACCTGTATGGTCTTTGTTTGGAATAGCGCTTACAAGAATATGATTAAGCATGATAGGAATGCCAAGACGTCGGACACGATTGGCCTGAACCGGAAATCCACCTTCTTTACCCTGAGCTTCTATGATTGCAACGACCTGAGCACCTGCCTGCATTAACTGATAAGAAGTAAGATATCCGATATTACCAGCACCTACCGTAAGAATTTTTTTACCAAGGAGCGTAAATTCAGTATTCATCATTTTCTGCACCACAGCAGCAGTGTAAACACCCGGTACATCATCATTTTCGAATGTAGGCATAAACGGAACTGCACCACTTGCAACAATCAGATGATTACATTCGATGTAGAAAATCTCTTCGGTTTTAATATTTTTAACTGCAATGCGTTTGCCTTCGAGCAAATCCCAAACCGTGCAATTGAGAAAAATACCTTCATGATTGTCGCCTGCCAGCGCCGAAGCAATTTCAAAACCACGCATCCCACCATATTTCTTTTCCTTTTCGAAAAAGAAAAACTGATGGGTTTGCATATTAAACTGTCCGCCAATTTTCGCATTATTATCAATAACGATATTTGAAACGCCATGCTGATTGAGTATCTCACGTGAGGCAAGTCCTGCAGGTCCGGCGCCAACAATTACAACATCGGTTCTATATACTTTGGTTTGCGTTTGTTCATTTCGCTTCTCATCTGGCATGTAATCTTTTGGAACTTCTTTCACTTCCTTCACGCCATCGACAAGTGTGATACAGATACGACGTATAACGCCATCAACAAGCATTTCGCAGGCACCGCATTTGCCAATACCGCACTCAAGGGATCGGTTTCGATCCTGAAGACTGTGACTGTGTACCGGAAAGCCTGCATTATGCAAAGCTGCAGCAATGGTGAAACCCTTATCGCCTTCTACTTTAACGCCATTATACAAAAAAATGTGTTTTTCACATTCCGGAACAGGCAGGATGGGGTGTTTATCAATTTTTGACATAGTGCTGAATAATAATTTACGACTGCAAAATTAGAGCTTAATTCAAAACAAGCATGCTCAGAACTTTGATTTTTGATAGACGGTTTTATGAGATAATGCAATGACTCCCATTCATGAGTTTGAAATTCATCTGAAAAAATGTAACTTTGCGCAAAAGATTGACCATATGGGCAGAATTACCACCTTTCTGAGCATCTGCATTGCTTTCACCATTATGGCCTGCAATGGCGGAAACAAAGATGAAACAAAAAACAACCCGCAAAAAAGCACGGTAAACAACAACCTTGAAGCCGGGAAAATAACAATTGGCGCTACCGAAGAAAGTTATGACCTGGCTCAGCGGATAGCTTCGAATTATGTTGCACAAAACACCAACCTGATTGTTGAGGTAATACCTTGCAAAATCAATGAAGCAAAACAAATGATTGCAGAAAACAAAGTGCAGCTGATTGTAACCGGCGGCAACTCCAACCCTTTCCCAGAATACGAATCCACAATTATTGCCACAGACCTTCTGCTACTGACAGTTAATTTCAATAACCCGGCACTGCAATATCTTGTTATGCGCGGACTTGATCTGAAAGATCTTTCAGGAATTTTTTGTACAGGAACGATTAACAACTGGAACCAGGTGGATAAAAAATCGGAATCAACGCCATTGAAACCACTGGCGGGGCCAGACAGCTCAAGTTCAAATAATATGGTCCGTTCCTTTCTAAAATCGAATCTGGCTCCGACAGTAACATCAAGCATGAGTGAAAATGAACTGACAAGTTCTGTTTCGGCCAGTCCCGGATCCATAGTCTTTATGAGTCACCGGATGACGTATAATCAGAATTCTGGAGTCAGGGCAAACGGCATTTACATCATTCCGGTTGATTTCGACGGCAACAATGTTGCCAACGACTCAGAACTGATTTATGACAATCTGAACATGCTGAAAAAAGCATACAACAAAGGTGGATTCCCAAAATCTCTTGTCCGCAATCATTATTTCATTGCAAACGGCAAAGCAGAGCGTTCAGATATTGTAAAACATTTCACCCATTACGCACAAAAAGAAGCTTCGAATGTTATTTCCGGAGCCGGGTATTTTCAACCACTTAAATAAAAAACAATATGAAAAAAATTCTCGTCATTCTCATTATTGCAGCTGGACTGGTGTCATGTCATTCTACAAAAAAAGCAAACACTGATTCTTCCGCCAAAATGCCACAGGCAACAATAATGACCAATTTCAAGGATACAGTCAGCTACATTATCGGAACTGACATTGCCAAGAGTTTCTCTCAAAACAGCATTGACATTAATCTTGATTTGCTTTTCGAAGGAATTAAAGACGGATACAATGGAACAGACTCATTATTCACCAAACAGCAGGTGCAGGAAATCATGGGAAAATTCCAGAAAGAAATGCAGCAAAAACAACAGTTGGAATCTGCAAAACAAGCAACACTCAACAAAGAAAAAGGGAAACTATACATGGATGCCAATGCGAAAAATGAAGGCGTAATGCAAACAGCATCTGGACTTCAATATAAAATTCTGCGCGATGCGACAGGTCCAAAACCAACAGCCACCAATACCGTAAAAGTAAACTATGAAGGACGTCTGATTGACGGTACTATTTTCGACAGCAGCTATGAACGCGGAGAACCTATTGAATTTGGACTGGGTCAGGTTATTAAAGGATGGACCGAAGGTCTGCAACTGATGAGTGTCGGCTCGATGTATGAATTGGTTATTCCCAGCGACCTGGGATATGGCGATCGTCCGATGCAATCAATTCCTGCCGGTTCAACACTGATTTTCAAAGTTGAATTACTTGATTTCAAATAAACGCAAAACCAATCGAATGAAAAAACTAATAATGCTTCTGATAGCCGCAGCTGTTGTTACTGCCTGCAGCACCAGCAAAAAAGACAAAGAAACCACTGCTTCAACTGAAAACCAAACGCAGGAATACATTACAACAGCCAGTGGTCTGCAATACAAAATTCTGCGCGATGCTGCTGGCCCGAAACCTGGCCCTACAAGCCGTGTTACAGTACACTATGAGGGGAAACTACTCGACGGAACTATTTTCGATAGCAGCTACGACCGAAAAAAACCAAATACATTCGGTCTCGACGAAGTGATCCCGGGATGGACTGAAGGTGTGCAACTGATGAGTGCCGGCTCAATGTACGAATTCATTATTCCGCCAGCTCTTGCCTATGGGAGCCGTGAATTGCCGGGCATTCCTGCCAACTCAACCCTGATTTTCAAAGTTGAATTACTTGAAATCAAATAAAATTTTTCACTTTCTGAAGCCCGCTCTCAGCGGGCTTTTTTAATGATTAATGTTCAGCTTTAGTTTGTAAAGTTGAAAGTTCATAAAGTTTATAAAGATACTTTAAAAAATCTATCCGCGCTCTTTGCGCGATACTTTTGTGGAATCTCTCTGCGTCCCTGCGCCCTCTGCGCGATGCTTTTGTGGAATCTCTCTGCGTCTCCGCGCGACCCAACTGAATCAGTCTTCATCGCAGATGAAGGGTGATTCAATTAGTGTTAATCGAAAGGGCTTATTAAGTAATGAAACAGAATTTCGCGTAGATTCGCGTCATTCGCGGAAGACTTGCATGAGGTTCCTCTGCGTCTCCGCGTTCTCTGCGCGATACTTTTGTGGAATCTCTCTGCGTGCTATTTGAAGACTCTGCGTATCCAGACAGGCATAACCAGACTTCCCACCAACAGATAATAATAGAAAGTCAGCAAGCGCCATATAAGTGCCAAAACCGGCGCCAGACCTACAATCACAAACATTCCGAGATAATCAGAAAAAATCCATTCGGCAATACCGCTGGCTCCGGGCGTGGGGCTAGCCAGCATAATAACCCACATATAGAGCTGACGATAATACAGTTCAAAATGATCAACTCCCGGCATAAATGCCATAATGAGGCAATTAATAATAAAAAAGCGAGAGACCCATGCAATCAGAGTAACAAAAAACAATTGAATCCAGAAGCCGAATGATTTACCACGCATTTCCCTGCTACTTGCCTTCAAATCACTTCCCATCCGGTTGGCACGGCCTTTCCAGCGACGCAAAAATTTAAGACTAAAAATACGACGTAGGATTTTTGCAAAAAACGTTGGAAGAAAGAATATCGATACTGACAGAAAAAAGGCCAAAGATGCAAGATAAATATATGCGCCCCAGACAATCCAATCCGGCTTCAAATCAACAGCAAATAAGGAATTTCCATATATGCCTGCGATGTAACCAACCAATAACAGAAGCGGAATCAAAATAATAAAATACAACTCATCAAGCAGCGACGAAATCATCACAACAGCAGTACTGCGTCCCAATGGGACTCCGGTTTTATGAATAGTAATCAATGCTACGCCAGCTCCGCCAATAAATGCAGGCATAACGGTGTTTCCGAATTCCCAGAGCATAATGTTTTGAAAAGATTGATTCCAACTGAGTTTCTTTTGTGTGAGAATCCGGAGCCGGAGCATATTCATAAAGTCGCGCAGCAACAGGCACAGCACAGCAATAAAAATCCAGAAAATGGTCTTGCCGCCCCAATCGAGCTGCGACAACATATTCGCATCAAAGCTGCGGCCGATCATATAAGCCGAAATACTTAGTCCCAGCGCAATCGGAATAAGGATACGCCAGGTGGAGAAATATTTCAGGAAGGAAATTTTGTTTTGAGTCACCATGGAAATACGAAGGTAGTAAAATACGAAATACGAAATCAGAAATTTGAAATACGAAATAAGATGTGGAAATTTGTTGCTCACGTAAAACCACGTAAAACAGCTTGCCACAGCTTGCCGGGTTTTACGCGGTTTCACGTGGTGGCAAGCTGTGACAGATTCGCGAATGTGAGACTTCGCTTGATATGAAAATGCGTGAAGAGGGATAGTGATGAAATCCGTAACGATTCCCGCTTTCATCGGGATAAATTCCACTTTGTAACGTGTAACGAAAGAATGTTTAAATATGGAAATGAAATCAAAACAAAAATTCGAATGTGGCAATCTATCTTTCATCAACAATTCCCCGTTGATATAATCTGCTGCACATACGAATTACAAAGCCGTTTTCGTTGTATTTTTGACCTATGCGTAATATTATGCCCATCCGGAAAGTCCTTCTAATCCTGCTCGTGCCACTGATGTTTTCATCGTGCACGGGACTGCGTGAGCATATACGGCAGCGACAACTGGAGACACATGGTCCACCGAAAAGCATTAGAGACAATCGCAACGACCGCACAGAGCGGAAAGACAAAACCCGGCGCGACACCCTTTCCAACATCACAGAGAGAAATGCTCCGACAGGCATTTATGCCAAATACGGAGAGAAATGGAAAGTAGAATTAAGCGGAACAGAAGATGTGAAGTTCCTTGAAGAAATTGATTCATGGCTGGGCACGCCCTATGTGTACGGCGGCGAAGACAAAAAAGGCACCGACTGCAGCGGCATGATCATGACCATGTATAAAACGTTGTATAATCTATCGCTCAACCGCAGCGCCAACGACATGCAGAAAAATGTGCGCTTCATCGATATTGACAAAGCCAAACTGGGCGATGTGTTGTTTTTCAAAATCAACGGTGATCGCGTAAGCCATGTAGCTTTGTATCTGGGCGACCGCCGATTCATTCACGCCACCACCAGCAAAGGCGTCATTATCAGCAGTCTTGACGAAGATTACTATTCGAAGCGATATTTCAAATGCGGCCGGATAATAGCGATGGAAAGACAATAGCGCGGAATACGCGCCTATTGTAAGTTTGTAAAGTTATAAAGTTGAAAGTTTATAAAGACGACGTTAAGCATGAGAACGAGACCATGGTTAAGATCAAGATTGAGATCAAGATGTTTCATCATAGCTGACAGCTTCAGCTGTCAGAATTCAGAATGATTAGAGCCGAAGGCATAAAAGAAGCTGCGACTTGTCACGTTTTACGTGAAGCACATTAATAATTCGCCGGGAGGCGATAAATATTAATAGCCCGCATTTATCACGTTTCACGTGATGCCCTTTAGGGCTACGGGGACAAGCAAGCAATGATTCAGTGGCCAGTATTCAGTAGTCAGTAAAATTTTCGCTCACAACTGACCACTATATAAAACTCGCTACTGACTCCGCCGCGGCGGATCACAACTGACAACTGGCTACTCACAACTGGCTACTAAGTCTAGTTGTCCCTCAGAACAAATTCATCATATTCCAGTTCAAAGCGCAGTTTGTGTTTCGATTCTTCCTGAGCAAGATACTGAAAAATATTGCGGATGGCGCTGTTTGATGCTTCTGAAGCCAGTTTCGTGTAAAGCTTAAAAGCTGCTTTCTCGCGCGCCATGGCCACTTTCAGCGCTTCGGCATAAGTGATGTTTTCATCCACATCGGGATAGGCAAGATAATCGGCAATGTTCAATGCCATCACTTTTTCCTTCGGCAGGTCGAAGTTTTGCTCTTCTTTAATCTGAGCGATTTTTGCCTTGTGACCGATTTCTTCACGCGCAAACTCTTCGAAAATCTGCTTCATCTCATCGTTCCGGCTTTTGGCGGTCAGTTTGGTGTAGAAGTCAACTGCGCTTTGCTCCTGATTCATTGCAAAGTCGAGAATGTGATCCATCGATTCGAATTTTTCCATGGCCTGTCGTTTTAAGTGATTACACAATTATTTTCTCATCAAGTCTGCAACCTGCTTCTGATGCCGTAAAACAAGATTGTCGGCACCAAATACAAACATGTTGCGCGGATTATCGTTGTCAGTATTATTGAAAGAAAACAGCTCTTCCTTCTGAGCAGGAAGCAATGAGGCGAATTCAAGAAATATTTCATCTGTTG
>DAOPKE010000005.1:51306-60540 GCA_035390965.1 Bacteroidales bacterium
AACAGCATCAGATTATTGATTTCCAAAGCACAATTCGACGATGTACCTGCTTCGGTATAAATCAATACAGTTTCTGCAATATGATTGAACTCATCAGCTAAAGACTCGAGTGCATCCTGAGCCAGTCCTGATGCGGCAATCAGCGATGCATAGCTTTCCTTTAATAAAGTTTGTTTGTACTCGTCAAATCCTTCCGTGCGGCCATTAATGAATAACGCATTCTGTTTTCCTGAAGTCAGCAGATAATGATTCATCGCTTTGATGAATGCATATCGCGATTTCACGGCTATGATGCGGTCAGCCTTATGATCCATCAGGTGGTTATCACCTTCAATAATTAAAGTCACAGGAATTTCAGATTTATTTCTTGCCACCTGTACCGCAAAACCCGCGACACCATTCGATTTGATCATCTCCGGATTCAGCACCCAGATGGCTCTTGCAAATTTCAGTTCATTGAACGGAACGCTTGCCATACTGTTTTCGGTATACCCTTTTCCACGTTCCATATAATGGAAGGAAGAAATATTATTTGTTTTTACACCGGCTCTGGCAATCTTCTGAATATAATATTGCTCCTCGTTCGAAAGTCGCGCTCCGACAGTGAATGCAGATTCCGATGGTTTCGAAGATTTAAGTTGTTTCGCAATGATTTCAAACGCTTCGCTCCACTCAATGTCTTTCCAGGAGCCGTTTTCTTTCACGCGTGGTTTAAGAAGACGATTTTCATCATTCATGTACTGATATCCGAAACGACCGCTGTTACACAGATTTCCGCCCTGATTCACCTGACCTTTCGAACCTTTCACGCCATATACAAATCCTCCGCGATGCTGTACTTCAAGCTCGCAGCCAACCGAGCAATAATTGCAAATGGTTTTAAACGATTCTGTTTTCACCGGACCCGGCTTAAACAGCTTGTTTTCCGACATGGCTCCAGTCGGGCATGTTGAAACACACATACCGCAGCTTTCACATTTAGTTTCTTTAAGGCTCATGCCCATTGCAGGAGCAACATATGTTTCAAACCCGCGATTCACAAAACCCAATGCTTCAGCGCCGACCACTTCCTTGCAGATGCGGATGCAACGTCCGCACAAAATGCATTTATTATTGTCGATTTCAATATATGGATGCGAAAAATCAATTTTATATTCATTAAATGATCCTGAATAATGCACCTGATTGGCGTTGTATTCCGATGCATACTTTTTCAGGTCGCAGGTGTAGAGCGCGCCACATCCACATTCAAGACAACGGGCTGTTTCATTTTTTGCAATCTCTTCCGAAGCATATCCAAGTTCGACTTCTGAAAAATTCATGCGGTCTTTTGGATCAAGCACCGGCATTTCTTCACGCAGCTGATGTTTGAATTTACCAACATATTCGGGCTTTTCCTGTTTGCGAAAATTTTCCTTACGACTGAAAAATTCTTTGGCCGGCGGCACAATGGCATCTCCATTCAGATATTGCTCACAACTATGAACCGCAAGTTTCGCCTGTGCAATGGCAGCAATGGCAGTGGCAGGGCCGGTTACACCATCACCTGCTGCAAACACGCCCGGAATACCGGTTTCCAACGTTTCTTTATTGGCTTCAATGTCGCCCCATTTGGTAATTTTCAATTGACCCCCTGTAGCAAATTCATTGATATCATTAATGAAATTGACATCGGTTTTTTGCCCGATGGCAGCCAGAATATAATCGCATTCAATTTCAAAATCCGACCCTTCCACCGGAACAGGGCGTCTGCGGCCCGATGCATCGGGTTCGCCCAATTCCATTTTCTGACAAACCATGGATTTCAATTTCCCGTTTTCGTCTTTCAGAATTTTTACAGGCGCAGTGAGAAACATGTAGTTCACTCCTTCGAGTTTCGACTCATGAATTTCAATCGGATTGGCAGGCATTTCAGCTTCGGTACGACGATAGACAACATATACTTCTTCCGATCCACAGCGGCGCGATGTGCGGCAACAATCCATGGCAGTGTTTCCGCCGCCAACGACAACAATTTTCTTTCCTTTAAAATCGTAGCGCTGACCAGTAGCTTCCATGTTTTTCAGAAAATCGATTCCGCTGAAAACGCCGTCGGCATCTTCGCCTTCAACGCCTACCAATGTACCTTTCTGCGATCCTATAGTAAGAATTGTTGCATTGTATTTTTCTTTAATTTCCTTGTACGAAATATTTTCTCCCAGTTTTTTTTCGGTATAAATATTAACGCCAAGTTCCGTTATTGTCGAAATTTCCTGATCAATCACCGCATTCGGTAAACGGTATTCGGGAATTCCATAACGCAACCAACCACCTGCATGTGGCATTGCTTCAAAGATATCGACCTGATGTCCTTTCTGAGCAAGCCAATATGCCGCCGATAATCCACCGGGACCTCCACCAATCACGGCAACACTCTTCCCCGTTGCAGGCGCTACTTCCGGACGGTAATGATTATCTGATTTCAGATCCTGATCGGCTGCAAACCGTTTAAGATAATCGATTCCGACACCATTGTTTTCATCGAGCAAATTGCGTCGGCAAGCCAGTTCGCAGGGGCGCACGCACACGCGGCCACAAATAGCGGGCAGTGGATTACGTTCCTTGATAAGTCCAATAGCTTCGCTGTAAAGCCCTTTTTCAATCAATGAAATATAACCCTGCACATCAACATTGGCAGGACAAGTTTCCTTACAAGGTCCGATACAATCCGCATAGTGGTTACTCAAAAGTAATTCCAGCGCCATTTTGCGACTCTTCTTCACATCTTCGCGTTCTGTATCAATCACCATTCCTTCGGTAACTTTTGTTGAACATGAAGGTTGCAAACCCTTCATTTTTTCGACATGAACCACACACACAAAGCACGATGAAAACGGCTCCAGCCGGGGATCATGACAAAGTGTTGGTATGTGATATCCATAACGCGTTGCCAATTCCAGAATGGTTTCGCCTTGTTTTGCCTGAACGTTTTTTCCGTTTAAAACGACATTGATCGTATCCATGATTTTCTTTTTACCAGATTAAGACAAAATAATTGCATCAAACTTACATTTGCTGAAGCACACACCGCACTTGATACAGAGCGACTGATCGATCAGGTGTGGCAACTTGCGTTCACCCGAAATGGCATTAACCGGACAGTTTTTAGCACACACGGTACAACCAGTACATTTATCAGAATCGATTGTATAGGTAAGCAATTTTTTACAACTATGCGCCGGACATTTTTTATCATAAATATGCGCTTCGTACTCGTGTCTGAAATACTTGAGTGTTGTAAGCACGGGATTGGGAGCCGTTTGCCCCAATCCACACAAACTGCTGGTTTTTATCTGTTCGCACAATTCTTCGAGCAATTCAATGTCCCCATCGCGACCTTCACCCTCGGTAATGCGGGTAAGGATTTCAAGCATACGTTTTGTCCCCACGCGACAGAAAGTACATTTTCCGCAACTTTCTTTTTGTGTAAAATCGAGAAAAAAGCGCGCCATGTCAACCATACAGGTGTTTTCATCCATAACCACCAACCCACCTGAGCCCATGATGGCTCCTGTAGCTGTTACGGAATCATAATCCACAATGGTATCAAGTAAATGTTCCGGAATACAGCCACCCGAAGGGCCACCCATCTGCACGGCCTTGAACTTTTTGTTGTTCTGAATACCGCCACCCAGTTTAAAAATTACATCACGCAACGGAATACCCATCGGCACTTCGACAAGGCCACCGTGGTTGATTTTTCCGGCTAATGCAAACACTTTGGTACCCTTGCTTTTTTCGGTGCCATATGCCGCATATTTTTCAGGACCGTTTAAAATAATCCAGGAAACATTAGCCCATGTTTCAACGTTGTTGATGTTGGTTGGTTTTTTAAATAAACCCGACACAGCCGGAAACGGTGGTCTGCGGCGCGGCATTCCGCGTTCACCTTCAATCGAAGCCATGAGTGCGGTTTCTTCACCACAAACAAAAGCACCAGCACCTTCTTTTATATACAAATCAAAATTAAATCCTTCGATACCAAAAATATTCCTTCCGAGATATCCTCTTTCGTGCGCCTGACCAATAGCGATGTTCAGACGTTTGATGGCAAGAGGATATTCAGCGCGGCAATAAATCACACCATCGCTGGCGCCAATAGCATAGGCGCCGATAATCATTCCTTCGATAATGGCATGTGGATCGCCCTCAATGAGACTCCGATCCATAAAAGCACCAGGGTCACCTTCGTCGGCATTGCAGATAATATATTTGGTTTCGTTTTTACTGTTGTAGGCAAACTTCCATTTCATACCAGTGCTGAAACCACCGCCACCGCGGCCCCGGAGGCCAGAGTCGATGATCATCTGAATAACGTCTTCGCGCGAAATACTGCTGCTGAAAATTTTCTTTACCGCTTCGTATCCACCCTGGCGAATATAATCGTCCATGTTTTCAGGATCAATCACGCCGCAGTTTCGCAGGGCAATTTTCACCTGTCCTTTCCAAAAAGAATCATCCTTTGAAACAAACAAATCGGTACGTACAATGTATTCGCGCACTGGTTCGCCATTGCGAACATGTTTATTCAAAATTTCGAGCGCTTTTTCCGCATCTACTTCACCATAAAGATAACTTCCGTTTTCATCAATTACCTCTACAAGCGGCTCGCGGAAACACATTCCGATGCAACCGGTTTGTTGCAGATCAAATTTCAGGTGATCGGTGTTTTGTAATCCTTTGATTGTATCAAAAACTTTGCGTGCCCCAGCGGCAATACCACAACTGGCCATTCCCACGCGAACTAATGTCTGAGCCATAACAATGTCTATTTTTGTTTTTCCTGCATTCTGATATCATTCACAATTTTAACAGCAGACTTACCCGTAAGTTTTCCATAGGTTTCTCCACTAATCATCATTACGGGGGCCAGCGAACAACAACCCAGACAAGCCACACTCTCAAGTGTAAAAAGTCCATCTTCCGTTGTTTGACCATCTTTGATTTCAAGTGCCTCTTCAATAGCATCGCTGATGGCAGTAGCATTCTGCACATGGCAGGCAGTACCATGACAGACTTTGATAATATGTTTGCCGACAGGATGCAACCGGAATTGAGAATAAAAAGTTGCTACGCCAAAGATATCACTAACAGGGATATGTAATGTTTCAGCAGCTTTAACAATAGCAACAGATGGCAGATAGCCGTAAACATCCTGAATTTTCTGCAAGACAGGAATAACAGCGCCTTTATGATTCTGATAATGGTGAAGGATGGAGTCAATAAGCGAAAGATCAACTTCAGGGGCTTTGGTTTCAACATGTGCAACCGGCACGCGTTCAATTCTCATAAAACAAAGATTTATGCACAAAATTAGTTATTATATACAATTGTAAAAATGATTTTTTGATCATCCGCAATAATACCAGAAAAAGCTTCAGAGACTGTTTGAAATTTATTTCTTTGACAAAAGTAACACGACCTTCAATAGTCCGAAATGCAATGGAGGACATGGAAGAGTCGGTTGCAGAGATCTCTGCCCAACTATTCCATGTTCTTCGTGGATTTTATACTGCAGGGCAGTACTGCGAACTATGGAATGTTGGACTACCTGAGTCGATCACTGGCATTATTAAGGATGATCAATAATGATTTTAAAAAAAAGCCCCGGAAAAACCAGGGCTCTTTATAATAAGGCAGGACAGGATACTAAACAACACCCTGATCGAGCATAGCATTGGCAACTTTGAGGAAGCCGGCTACGTTTGCACCCTTAGCATAATTGATATATCCATCAGCTTCTTTACCGTTTTTAACGCAAGCAGCATGGATATTATTCATAATTGAATGCAGACGTTCATCAACTTCTTTGGCATTCCAGGAAAGTTTCATTGAGTTTTGGGTCATTTCGAGACCTGAGGTAGCAACACCACCGGCGTTAACGGCTTTACCAGGGCCAAAAGGAATCTTGGCAGCGTGGAGAGCTTCAACAGCTTCGGGAGTACAACCCATGTTGGAAATTTCAGCAACAATCTTAACACCATTGGCAATAAGCATTTTTGCTTCTTCACCATTGAGTTCGTTCTGGGTTGCACAAGGCAGAGCGATGTCAACTTTAACTTCCCACGGACGTTTACCGGCGAAGAATTTTGAACCCGGGAATTTATCAGCATAAGGTTTAACGATATCCTGGTTGCTGGCGCGGAGATCGAGCAGGTAATTGATTTTTTCACCACTGATTCCGGCTTCGTCATAAATGTATCCATCAGGACCACTGACAGTAACAACTTTAGCGCCGAGTTCGGTAGCTTTCAAAGCTGCGCCCCATGCTACATTACCAAAACCTGAGAGAGAAACGGTTTTACCTTTGAAATCGGTACCCATGGTTTTCAGCATCTGCTCAACGAAATAAATTCCGCCGAAACCTGTTGCTTCAGGACGAATGAGTGAACCACCCCAGTTGATGCCTTTACCTGTGAGAACGCCGGTATTTTCGCGGGCGAGTTTTCTGTACATACCGTACATAAAACCAATTTCGCGGCCACCAACGCCAATATCACCAGCGGGAACATCTGTTTCCGGGCCGATAAGTTTCCATAATTCGAGCATAAAGCTCTGGCAGAAACGCATAACTTCACCGTCTGATTTTCCTTTTGGATTGAAATCAGAACCACCTTTGGCACCGCCCATAGGCAGGGTTGTCAGACTGTTTTTGAAAATCTGCTCAAAACCTAAAAATTTCAGGATTGAAAGGTTAACACTTGGGTGAAAACGCAAACCACCTTTGTAAGGTCCGATAGCATTGTTGAACTGAACGCGGTATCCGCGGTTAACATTCACTTTACCATCATCACCTACCCATGGAACTTTGAACATGAGAGTTCTGTCGGGTTCAACAAGGCGTTCAATGATGCCTGCTTTGTCAAATTGCGGGTTTTCGTTTACAACTTCTTCGATTGTTTCGAGTACTTCACGTACTGCCTGCAGGTATTCAACCTGGCCTGGATTTCTCTGTTCCAGATCCTGCATGATTTGTTTAACGTTCATATTGTAAGAATTAAGTTTCTGATGCAAATGTAAGTGCTATTCATTCATTGCCATCAAATACCATCATTCAAAATACACCAACAAAAAATGTAATAAATCACCCCAGGTCTTGACAAAAAACAAATTTTGCCATGATATATTTTATAGTACCTTTGCAAACTATTATTAGGTAACAATCCTTTATTTCCACATAGTCCATTGATAATGAACACACTTGGATTACACGACCGCGCAAAGGAACTCAATTGCCTGTACAAGGTTGACGAAGTTCTGCAATTTATCGACAAAGAAGTACCACAGGCCATTAGTGAATTATTGGATGTTATCCCATCCGGATGGCGATATTCTGATTTATGCGAAGGTGAAATTATCCTTGGTGATCATATTTTTTCACGTCCCGGGCTACAACGAACCGAACTTAAACAAAGCGCACTCATAAAAGCTTATGGCGAAATCATTGGAGAAATCAGAGTGTATTATACCAAACCGGTTAAATCGGAAAAAGGAATTTTTCTGGCAGAAGAAATGCAAATGCTGCATTCCATTGCTGAAAAAATAGCCATGTTTGTTACTTTGCGCAAACTCAAACCCAGTCATCTTGAAGAAGAAGCCAGTGAAGATGAAGCTGAAATTCTCAAAAACCTTCAACATGATTTCCCTGAAATGATGGACTGGCTCAAAAACATGGGACTCAAAAAACGCGAAGCCGTTCAAATTTTACGAAATCCTCTCAATTTCCGTAAAGGCGAAACCATCGGCAAACAGGGTGCTTTCACTTCCTATTTTATACTACTCGCCAAAGGCGCAACAAAATCGTACATCGAAGGTCCGGGAAGCAAAAGCTATTCATTTATGCTCACGCTGCCATTTGAATTCATTGGAATGTCATCACTTTTCGGAAATCATTACTATTTTTCAACGGTTGCTCTCATTCCATCAACAGTTTTTCTGATTGAAAAAGAAAAGGTGATTAAACTCATCAACGAAAATCCGAAATTCAATAAGAGCATTGTTGCGTGGCTCTGCGACAGCTATAAAATTCTTTTCCACAAGATGAGCTGCCTCAGTCTCAAACAGACGATCGGACGTATGGCCGAAGTGATTCTGTACCTGTCCAACGATGTTTTCAAAAACGAGGTAATTCCTCACTATATTTCAAGAAAAGACCTGGCAGAACTCAGCGGCATGAGCAACGAAAATGCTGTGCGTATTCTCAGCGATTTTAAAAACGAAAATATTCTGCGCGACACGCCAGAAGGGCTGCAGATTTTGAATAAATCATTGCTGCAAACAATCAGCATTACCGGATAACGCATAGGGCATCACGTAAAACGTGACAAGTGCGGCATGCGGCATAGAGCATGCGGCGCTTAGCAAGTTGAAACTTATGATGTTATAAAAGTGACAGAAATGCATGCAGCGTTGAGGCATAATGCTTAATGCACAAGGCACAATGCAGGCTTTGCAAAGTCTTTCACTTTTATCTTTTGTCTTTTTACTTTTATCTTTAATCTTCCACCGTAAGAATTCCTCTCAAGCGGATATCGTTGGATGAAGCACCGATCATGATGCGGAAACTACCGGGCTCAACCACGCGCTGCATATGCTCATTCAGCATACTGAGCATTTCGGGAGATATTTCAAATGCAATGTTTTTGCTTTCACCGGCTTTCAGATGCACGCGCTTAAATCCTTTCAGCTCAATCATAGGGCGAGCAACGGAGGACAGTTCGTCTCTGATGTAAAGTTGCACAACCTCGTCTCCATCTACCTTTCCGGAATTTTTCAATTTAAAGGAAACCATTGTGTTTTCATTGGAGCTGAAACTATCTTTACTGAATTTCAAATCTGAATATTCAAATGTTGTATAACTCAACCCAAACCCAAAAGGAAACATGGGCTTTCCGGTCATATCAAGATAATCGTCGCCACGGCCAGTTGGTTTGTGATAATACAAATACGGCAATTGTGCTTCATCGACCGGAAAGCTGATTGGGAGCCGGCCGGCGGGATTGTAAGCGCCGAATAAAACATCAGCCACCGCAGTACCACCCAGATCGCCGGGATACCAGACTTCGACCAGTCCATCAATGTCATCAATAAAATCAGTCACTACAACAGGCCCACCACCTACAAGAACAACAATGACCTGTTTCCCGGTTTCAGCAATTTTATGAATCATTTCTTCCTGCCGGCCAGGTAAACGCA
>DAOPKE010000005.1:60640-62799 GCA_035390965.1 Bacteroidales bacterium
GATTCACGGGCAGCGTTCAGAGGAAGATCGGGTAATGGAACATCGCGCAGAATCCTTTCTTCCACATACGGATTTTCAAACAATCCCAATTCAAACTTCACGCGCAATACTCGCGCAACCGCGCTATCAATGGCTTTCGGGTCGATCAGATTTTTTTGAAACGCTTCATAAAACAATGTATAATGATCGTACGATGTCTGGAAAATGACATCCAGTCCGGCTTCTATCGATTGCTTTGTTGCGTCGGCATAATCCTGTGCAGTAAAATGCAACACATTGGCTCCGCCTGTTGCGCCAGCATCGCTGATGACAAAACCGCGGAATCCCCATTCATTTTTCAGTTTTTCTGTCAACAGAAAATGGCTCTGCGAGCAGGGTTTACCATTAAATGAATTGTAAGCAGTCATGATTGAAGTCGCAAGACCTTTCTCAATGACCGCTTTAAATGGCGGATAAAAAACTTCTTCCATCATCCGCTCACTGTATTGCACCGGATAGCTGTCGCGGCCGCCATCACCAGAGTTGGCAATAAAATGTTTGGGTGTAGTAATGATTCCCTGTTTTTCAAACTCGCTGATATAAGCCAGCGCCATTTGTGTGACCAGAAACGGGTCTTCGCCGTAAGTTTCCTCAACCCTGCCCCAACGCGCATCAACAGCTACATTCAGCACCGGCGACAAAATCATGCGGATGCCACGTTCTTTTACTTCAAATGCAATTTGCTCTGCGACGTCAGCCATCAGTGCGGTATCGAAAGTAGCAGCCAGCGCAATGGATTGCGGAAAAGAAGTAGCCCCTTTTCGCACCAGTCCGTGCAAAGCCTCATCAAATGGTATTATCGGAATACCCAGTCGTGTTTCTTCAACAAAATATTTTTGCGCGCGGTTGATGGCTTTTACGGTTTCGACCGGACCAACACCTGAATAATTCATCATTTGCTCCGCTCCATTGCCGGCTTGACCAACAGCAGCAAACTGAAATCCGAAAATACCATGCGGATACTTTTCCAAATCTACATCCAATGCAGCAGGAATCATATAAAGCTGCCAGAATTTTTCTTCCAAAGTCATGCGGTTCAATAAATCTGCCACACGAGCTTCGGTGCTCAGCCGCGGGTTTTTGTAAGGCAATGCATCCTGCGCCCTGAGCGGGATTTCAGATACAGCAAAAAACAAAATAACTATCAGAAAAAAAGAACGCATGACCATTTATTTAAGCGTGATGCGGAATACCGAAATATAAGCAGTCGGACGCTTTGCTAAATCCTGCATCGAATCAGGCATGCGCAATGTATAGCCATCAGCACTGAAAGATGTTTTGATTTTCTCCTTTGAACCAAGCATCTGCACTTTGTAGTTTTTCTTTTCTGTGATGCATGACAATGTCAACGATTTCCCGGGCCATGTTAAAGCAAAAACATACAGATATTTTCCATCTTTTGATTGAGTAAAACGGATTGCATCACCATCTTTAAAATGTCTCCAGGAGCGGCTTCCGTAAATTGCTTCGCCATTGACCGACATCCATTTTCCAATTTCATTTAATGTTGAAATAGCTTTTTCCTCAAATGTGCCCTTCGGTGTCGGGCCCACATTGAGTAAGAAATTTCCACCTTTAGAAACAACATCAACCATAGACCTGATAATGGTTTCAGCTGATTTGAATCTGGCATTTGGTACGAAGCCCCAGTTATCAGTCATGGTCATGCAGGTCTCGAACGGATAAGGTAAAATGGAATCAGGTATGCTTTGCTCAGGGGTGCGGTAATCTTCGAAAGGCCCGTGAACAGTGCGGTCCACGATAAGAATACCTGGTTGATTTTCGCGAGCCATGGCAGCAATGCGCGGCATATCAATGTCCTGTTCGTACTTAGGAATGTTGTAGCCCCATGAGCGCACCTCTTCGTTGATTGTTGAATCAGGACGCACCCAGCCACCGTCGAGCCAAAGGATATCAAGCTTTCCGTATTCCGTAGTCAGCTCTTCAAGCTGATTGTAGGTATAATTCTGAAATTCTTTCCAGCGGCCCGGATATTTTCGTGTGTCGTAATTGCAGTTTCTGTCGGGCGTGGCCAGCAGCGGCGTCCAGTAAGCCGGACAATGCCAGTCGGGTTTCGAAAAATAGGCGCCCACCATAAAACCCTTGTTGCGGAAAGCTTC
>DAOPKE010000006.1:0-3918 GCA_035390965.1 Bacteroidales bacterium
TGAAAAAATTCCTGCGGTTCAACAACAACATAAGGAATATGTCCCCCAGCACCTTTAAAAAAATCAGTTGATTGGCTTTCTTCACCAAATGCAAGCATATAAACCGGAGGGAAATTGTTGTGATTGTTTTTCAACTCAAGAAGCAATTTTGAAGATTCCTGACAGTGTTCGCAATCAAAACTATATAAACAAACAATCTTTTTGCCCTCATTCAGGTCAACCGCTCCGGTATTGAATTTGGTGTACTTTGTGAAAATCGAATTCACTTTTTTTCTTCCTTCAATAACATTCTGATTTTCGACAACCTTTTTCATTTCAGTAATTATTTCATTGCCGGATTCGTCAATAACAGTATCGGCAACAAGAACCGAATCAACCTCAGCAACAATAGTGTCAGAGACAATTTCCTGCGATGCCTCAACGGTATTGCAATTGAATTTTGGTGGTTGCAAAATGAGTATTACAAGATAAACAATCAGAAAAATAACAGCAGGCACCAAAAAATTATCATTCTTCTTTTTCTTTACTTTCAGAAAAATATATACCAGCATTGCCATTGTAAGAAGATTTTTAACGATAGCCTCCAACGGTGGCATAGGAATCAACTCTCCGAAACACCCGCAGCTACCCACGTTTCCGGAGGTATAAAAAACCCACGACAAATGAATGCAGAATACCAGGAGCAACAAAAAAGTGCTCGGAACAATTACATTTCGCAGAAAATTATTTTGCAGAATTGCAATGCCCAGAAAAATTTCAAACCCAACAATGGCCCGGGCAAGCAAAGGCGCAATGCACCAATCGGCTATTCCCAGCCCGACAATTTGTTTGGCAAAAACATGCAATGCTGACTCTAGTGGAAAAAACTTCCCGTATGCCGACAATAAAAACAGTCCGCTCACAAGGATTCTGAATATCCACAGAATAATGTCCTGATTACTTTTTTTCATTTCTTTAAATCTGATTTATGCTTTGAAATGTGAGGCAAATTACTGAACTTTTCTTAAAACAAAGCTTCTGATGACAGGTGCAATAATCAGTGCAACCGGCAAAGCCGTGATATAAGAAACGGCCCATGCTTTCATCCAATGCAGGAAAAACCCGCTTGCAAAGCCGAAATTCATAAGAGTGCCCATACCAGAGACTACCATTGTCATGATCAGGATCATTAGAGAAAGAAAGAATAACATTGGTTTTTTTGAGTTCATAAAAAGATCATTGGTTTTTTACTTCTTTTTCGACAGGAAACCCATTTTCAATCCAGCCGGTCAGGCCATCCATCATACAGATGATAGTGCCGCCATAGCTCAGCTTTTGCAGCATTTCCACAATTGTTTCTGTACGGTTTTTCGTTGTGCAATACACTACGATGGTTCCAAAATTAAGGTATTGCGAAAGCAATTCGCTGGCTTCAGCAGAAAAAGCGTCGAGACAAACCGCATTTTTCAAATGACCGTTGCAAAATTTAGCACTATCCCGTCCATCAATAATTACCGAAGATGCGGAATCCAATTCAGGCAGCATCTGCATTACATCATAAGACGTTTTTTGCTGTAATGCCTGCGATACCGCCTGATTGTAACAAACAAACAGCAACAAACAAAACAAAGCTATTTTGATTATATTCATTCTTAAAAGAAAAATCCGTAAATCAATCCCGAAAGTGTTGCCATTGCAATTACCAGCAGAACGTAAACCACAGTTTTCTGCGTTCCGATTACGCCACGGATAACAAGCATATTAGGCAACGACAAAGATGGACCCGCTAACAAAAGAGCCAGTGCAGGGCCTTTCCCCATGCCTGAAGCGATTAAACCCTGCAGAATCGGCACTTCGGTGAGGGTGGAAAAATACATAAATGCACCGACAATTGAAGCAAAGAAATTGGAGAATACCGAGTTTCCGCCAACCAGAGAAGAAATCCATTCGTTGGGAATTACACCGGCAATGCTAACGTCGTCGTGGGTTGAGCCCAACAGAAAGCCCGCTGTAATAACACCAACTGCAAGCAGTGGCAAAATCTGTTTTGCAAAACCCCATGTCGAATAGGTCCACTCTTTATTGTCCTGATCACGTTTATCGAAGAGGGTCATAATGCTGAGTGCAGCAATTCCAATCAGCATAGGAACCAGCGGAGCCAGTTTTGCATTTTCAATAAATTCAAATGCGAGAAATCCGGATAAAGCTGTCAGAATGCCGCCGGCAATCACCCACATCCAATGTATTTTCAGAATGCGAATGAGCGAATACATCAGCAAAATGGAAAAGCCGCCTGTAATCCACCATTTGTAACTCCAGATGTAAAACCATGTGCTGGAAGTGTCATCAGCAGACGGTTTGCCCCAGTTTGCAAAAACAAGAATGAGCACAAGTACAAAGAAATGAAACGAAGTTTGCCACATAGGTCGCTTTTCGGGGGGCAACTGAATGTTCATCTGTTCTTCGCGCTTTAGTTTTTCTTCTTTGCGGTAAATGAGCGACATGGATACGCCAATAATCACACTGAACAAGACAGCCCCAATTGTTCGGGCCACGCCCATTTCGAATCCAAGAATGCGAGCAGTGAGAATAATGGCCAGGATATTAATGGCCGGGCCGGAATACAAAAAAGCGATGGCCGGCCCTAGCCCTGCGCCACGTTTGTGGATACTTGAAAACAAAGGTAAAATTGTGCAACTGCACACCGCCAGAATAGTTCCGGATACAGCTGCGACCGTGTAGGCAAGCCATTTTTTTGCATTCGCACCAAAGTATTTCAGCACAGATCCCTGGCTGACAAAAACAGCAATCACACCAGCAATAAAAAACGCTGGCAGCAAACATAAAACAACATGTTCTCGGGCATACCATTTCACCAGATCCAATGTAGCTGCAATGGCCGTATTAAAACGTGTATTTTCAATTGGTAAAAAAAATGCCGCTGCAAAAACCACAGCAATCCAAAACAGGATTTTTAATTCTTTTTTCTTTTCCATTTCAATCAATTCAAATAATCCATAAAACAATCACGAAATACAGTCCTGCTGCAATAAAGAGGACAGCTGCCACTAGACGAAACCACTTCTCGAAAAGTTTGATTCTGTTGTAAAAAGCACCAACACCCGACATGCTAAAAGCAAGAAGCCAGGAAATGAGAATTACAGGAAGTGCTGTCGCCACGCCAAATACCGGAGGAAGTAAAAGTCCGTCTGGACTGGCAACAGTCATTGGAATGAGCATGAGAAAATAAAACACACCGCTGCTCGGGCAAAATGCCAATGCAAACAAAACGCCTAACATAAACGCCCACCAGGAGCTGCCTCCGGCTGCCTTCTGTTCAACTTTTTCTGACAGACTTCCGCCATTTTTCGAAATGCGTATTTTAATTACATTGAGCATCAGCACACCGATAACAATGAGCAAAGGCCCCAGAAATTTTTCGCCATACTGGCTGAAAAGTTTTGCAACTTTGAATGTGCTTGCGCCGAAATAAATGATGATGCCCAGCCCTGAATAGCTGACCAGACGCCCGAAAGTGTACAACAATCCGTTGTAAAAGATTTTTCTGCCTGACGAAATTTCACGGCTGATATAACCGATAGCTGTTATGTTGGTTGCCAACGGACAGGGACTGATGGCTGTCATCAACCCCAATGCAAATGCAGCAAATATGGGATATTGCGCGTTGTCGGCCCAGGTTTGTAAGAATTCTATCATTTGAGAGTTTGTAAAGTTTTTAAAGTTTATAAAGTGGAAAGGCACTTTTTGAGTTATGAGTTAGGAGTTATGAGTGATAAGTTTGTTAGAGTAGTTAGACAGGCGTAAGGCATAAGAACGTTGTGCATTGTGCGTTGTGCCTTATTGCAGCAACATCATTTCATCAATTTTCTCGCGGAGCTTTTCGACAAAGAGTTCTGGCTTGCCGATTTTCGAAAAACC
>DAOPKE010000006.1:4018-9651 GCA_035390965.1 Bacteroidales bacterium
GTGATGTGAAAATCATACACCAGCAGTTTTGTGTTTTCGTTCTGCGCCAGCATGGATACAGAAACCAGCAGCAATGCGGCAAATGACAAGATCGATCTTTTCATTTTGAATTATTTTAGGTCTTTCTGAATTTGCTCCCTGAGTAATTTTTTAAAGTCATCTGGTTTGCTTCTCGCCAGTTTGAATGCCTGCGCGGTCAGATCCGTAATGGTTTCTTTCCCTTTGAAAGTGCGTGTAACAAACAAAGCTGTCCCAAATGCCTCGTATTTTTCGCAGATTGCTTCGTTTTTTTCATCGTCGGCATTGATTTCATTGAGCCGAACTTTTTTTATTTGGGTTTCAGCACTGAAGGATTCTTTCAAGACAGCATTTACACAATCCGTGATAGCAATACACGAAGCGCATTTTCGGGTTGCATGAAAAAGCATGACTGTCACCGAAGGTGTTTCCGGCATAAAGGCTCCGTTGTTTTCCGGCCCGGAGACTTGCTTGCCGGAATCTGAGATTACAGAATCTGAAACAACAGAATCAATGGTTTCCGTCTGAACTGAATCTATATTTCCAGCAGTTTCTTGTTTATTGCCTCCGCACGAAGCCAGCATCAGCAGAGCAATAACAGCGAATAAAAAAATTATTTTCCTTTGCATGTGGTTGGATTTAAAAAGTGTTCGAATAATTTTTTTGCTTTTTCCCAATTCTTTTTATTTACACAATAACGTATAGTCGGGAGTTCAATTTCGCCCTGAATCAGACCTGCATTTCGAAGTTCTTTCAGATGTTGCGATAATGTTGAGCGGGCAATGGGGACTTCGGTAATCATTTCACCGCTGGTGCAACAGCCGACGCCGTCGCAGCGGTTTTCCTGAATCAGCCTTTCCATTATATATACGCGCGCGGGATGACTCAATGCCTTGGCGTACATTGCCAATTCTTTGTGCTCCGGTTTAAATTCTACCTTCTTTTTCATTCAAACTATTTTGCGTTTGCAATGATTTCTTTAATCTCACTTACTGAAGGCACGCGGCCTGAAAGGACGACCTTTTCGTCAATCACCAGACCCGGGGTACGCAAAATGCCGTAACCCATGATTTTCATGATGTCTTCCTCTTTTACAACATTGGCTTCAATTCCCAACTCCTCAACCGCTTTGCGTGCAGCTGCCTCAAGATTTTTGCAATTGGCACAACCAGTGCCCAGAACTTTGACTTCCATAATAATTCATTTTTATATTTCGCAAAAATACGAAATGTTTTTTATATTTCGCAAATTGACGAAATGTTTTTTTACCCGGACATCCTGTCCGCCCACTGGCGCAATTCCAGGTCAGCAAGACTGTAACAATCCAACGCAGAGAGATTGCTTCGCAATGCTCTCAGGTTGGATTGACGCAAAATATCGGGGAAAATTACCCTTTTCTTTCTCTTGGGCGCAGCTGGCACACGCAACTGCCGCTCAGGCGCTCGTTTGTATCGACCACCACGGGCATACCGTCGCGCTCCCATTCTACCAGACCGCCGGCCAGATTGATGATGTTTTCAAATCCCAGATCCTTCAAAACAATCATTGCTTCGTGGCTGAATAAACCAACCGAATCAGCCACAATGAGTACACGCTTATCGGGCAGATGCGAGGCAAATTCCTGTAATTTAATATGGTGACACGAAATAAATTCGGGTACTCCAAACTGTTTGAAAGCCGTGAGTGTCGGATCGCGTACATCGAGCAACAGCGCGCCATTCAGACATGCCTCTTATGCATCTTTCGGAGTCAAATTCAAAAATCCGGCTGATGTGAAAGTTTTTTTAAAAATATTGTCCGGGATAGAGTTCATTTTTTCAGATTCACAAAAACAACCTCAAATATACAATGCATTTAATGTGATTACAAAAAAGCAGAGGATCATTTTGACATTTTCCTCAAATATTATAATTTTTGAGGATTTAATTCCTTATATATTATAGTTTTTGAGGATTTGAATTGAACAAATCAATATTAAAACCGCTTCAGATCAGCTTTTTTGAAATCCCACTCCGGTGTATGAATGTCATTTGAACAATCGAGACTATACCAGGGGCTGATTTCGCTATTTGAGGGATTGATCAGAATCTGAATTTCCTGAGCCGGCATGTAGCTCTGAGCAAGCAGAAAGCGCTTCTCACCGGTTGTTTCGTTTACAATCATATCAACCACAATAACCGCATGACCGGGTGAACCACCCTGGATCAATACATCGCCAGGCCACATGTCGTCCCAATTTACAGTGTTCAGTTCTTTATTGAGCGAAAGTGTCCCTGCATACATAAATACTGTTTCCATATAATTCCAGAGATCATCATGTGTATTCGAAGCCGCGCTCCGTGCAACCCAGCTGCAATTATTTCCATCAACGGAAATCCGTTTCCCGCTCATCCATTTTGAATAATCGGCGCGAAAACCGCTGGTGAAATTGAAATGAATGTCGCTGAATTTTTTCTGCTGCCACAAATATTCCGCACGCAGCCGGATAACTGCATCGGCGCACTGATGCAGGTTTTTGAATCCTATGGGTAAATCAACAACAGCACAATACACGTTGTCGGGTGACTTTTCGCGACCATCGAAAAGCTTGACTTTTTCGCCGCCGGGCTTCAACGGAAGCGACCGCAGATAAAAGCCAAAGGTTGTGGAATCAGCATCTGGTCTCACAAATCCATCAGGTGCCCCAAAGCGTTCCTGAATGGTCAGACCTTCTTTGTTGATTACTGAATTATTTACCTGCCCGGATGATTGGTTGCCGCATGAATAAACCAGCACCAGTAATGAAACTGCCGCAAAAACTTTTCGGAAATACTTTCTATTTACTGGCAACATCGGGATACAACTTTTTGAAATTGCATTCCAGCGGGTTTGGATTTCCGGGTTCGTGCAGATGCATGCCATCCCCGCGGCACCACTTCCAAAGGTCGCAATCTTTACACATACCAGTTTTAAACGGAGTACGGTCGCGATATTCTTTGAAACGGTTGTCCCATACATCGAGGAAATCGTCTTTGTAAATATTTCCCTGCACAAAACCCCTATCAATATTGGGACACGCGCCAATATCACCGTTGGCTAAAACTGATCCGACATGAATTCCTGCTCGGCAGAAGAAAACGCCGTCGCGCACGAGGCCTTCGTAATCGCCGAGAAAGCCGTCGCAGCCGGTCGCAGCCTTGATTCTGCCTTCGGCGCGGGTACGCAAAATAAAATCCATGACATAACGGTACTGATCATTTTTGAGCATCAACTCTGGATTCACAGCCGCACGGCCAATCGGATCTATCATAAAAATACGCCAGCGCTTCACGCCCATTTCAATCAGAAAATCCCTGATTTCATCAAGCTCCGAAAGGTTGCGTTGATTCACACAGGTTACAACATCATACACCATCCCTGGCTCGGCGACCAGCAATTTTACAGCGCTCACGGCTTTTTCAAACGACCCTTCCCTGCCCCGCAGCCAATCGTGACTGGCTTTCAGTCCGTCGAGACTGATGGTGGCAGACCTTAATCCGGCTTCGCGCAGCGAGCGGAAACGTTCTGGAGTCATGGCGTAACCATTGCTAACCATGCCCCAGGGAAATCCCATTTTTTTCAGTTCTGTTCCAACCATTTCGAGATCCTTGCGTACAAGCGGCTCTCCGCCTGAGACAACAATCATCACTTTATTCGGATTGTATCTTTCCGCCACCTGACGACAAACGTTCAGAAAGTCTTCGGCCGGCATGTCAGGCGCGTTTTCAATGATTTTGCAATCGCTGCCGCAATGCAAACAAGCAAGGTTGCAGCGCGATGTACATTCCCAGAAAAAATAACTCAGGTCGTGTAATTTGGCTTGCACACGCACATAGCGCGCATGAATATTAAAAACCATTCGTTTTTTCAGCGGAAATTGTCTTCTCAGTCTTCCCATAATTCGTGTCAGTTTTTTTCTGGTAATTCAAGCTCATAAGCAGGCATAGCTCCATAACCTGTCGGCTGTATCGGCGCCGGATTATAATCGGGTACAAGCGGTTTTTCTACTTTCTGAACGGCAATTTTTTCTACTTCAGTAATCATTGCCGAGTCTTGCCTGGACAATAATACGTCTATGTTTTTCTCTTTCTTCAATGCAGCCTGCGATTGATCAGATTTTGAGTCACACGAAACCAATACAACCATGCCAAGTCCTGATAAAATAAGACTGCGGCACAGTATCCATGCCCAGACCTTTCTGATATTATGCAGTAATATTTTCATCGTTTTTATTAAGAACCTGGTCAAATATTTTTTTACATGTCAAAATCTGTCGGAGGGCCGTATTTAGTTTGAAATGGCTTGTCATCATCAACCGGAACACCGTATTTAGTGATAGGTTTATTTCCGTTCAGGTTAGGAACGCCCGTAACAGTCGATGATGAGTACTGACCTTGCTGCTCTTTTGCTTTTTTAATACTGTCTTCACGGGCTTTGGCCAACGAATCGGCATGCACCTGACTCAGACTATCTTCTCTCACTTTCGCAATAGAGTCGAGACGTTGCTGCTCTTTCACTTTGTTTAAAGAATCCGGATTTTGCTGAGAATCTTTTTTATCACTTCCGGAGCAGGCCGACAGAAAACCGGCCAGACCAATAATGACAAGCATGTTCCGCAACAGGCGGGCATTGAGTAACAACAAACGGTAACGGATTTTGTGGCTCATGTGATTTGGTTTTGGATAGTCAAAGATAGCAAAATGCTGGTGTGCGAAGTAAAAATACTTCACACGACTTTTTATTGTTTTGGAACTTCCGGAACTTTCACTCCATAGAGCGGAACCGGTCGGGCTGTATCGTATTTGGGCGTAATCTGAATCACACCGTAGTCGGTCTGGATTTCGGGATTGTAATAATTGGGCTTTGTTGTATCGGCCGGTGCAACAATGGCTGAATCCGGCATTTGTGGATCTGGCTCTGAGAGCTGCTTTTCAGCAGATTTGCAACTGACCGCAACGACCGGCAAGCTCAATAAAATCAGCAATCGCTTTAACAGTGAAGCATTCAGTTGATATAAAAAAAATTTACTGTTTATGTTCATACATTAATTGCGCGGTACGCCGTATTTGGTCTGAATCTGCTCTGGTGATATTTCAAATTCATAAACCGGTGGCACACCATATTCGCAGATTGGCCCTGGATCATCAGGAATTACAGGAGCTACATAAACGCTTACCTGTTTTTTTGCATCAGCAATACTATCCTGCTTTTCTTTTTCAATTATAGAATCCAATCTTAATTTGAGTGTTTCGTTTTCATTTAAAACGGAGTCAAGCTGTTGATTCAATTCAACCAGTTTTAAAGAATCTTTGTTAATAGCAGTCTGTTTTTCAGAAACACCATTACACGAAGAAATAAGGGCAGAAAAGCTGAGCATTGCGAGCATGTTTCTCAGGATTCTGGCTCTGAGACGGTAAATCCGATAAGCAATCCGAAGGTTCATGACAGTGATTTTTGGAATTTAGTGCAAGATAAGATGAATTTTGGAGAAAAGTTCATAAACAACAGTGAACGGTGAGCGGCGAGCAGTAAGCTAAATACGAAATCAGCTTTCAGTAATCAGTATTCAGTCGTCAGCCGTCGCCTTATGCCTGACG
>DAOPKE010000006.1:9751-62643 GCA_035390965.1 Bacteroidales bacterium
AAATCAGCTTTCAGTAATCAGTATTCAGTCGTCAGCCGTCGCCTTATGCCTGACGCCTATCGACTAACGCCTTATTGCATACACCACCTCATCCTCGAGCTCGCCGTTTTTCACGTAGGTTTTTTCGAAGCGGGCTTCGAGGGTGAAACCGGCTTTTTCGAGTACGCGCTGCGAGCCGGTGTTGCGGCCGAACGTGCCGGCATAAATGCGGTTGATGTCGAATGTTTTGAAACCATATTCCACCACTTGTTTTACGGCTTCGGTCATAATGCCCTTGCCCCAGAACGGCTCTGCGAGCCAGTATCCGATTTCAGCGTTGTTGCGCCTGATGTCCGACAGCGGGAACAGGCCAATCGAGCCGACAGCTTCATCGTTGATTTCAATCGCAAATATTCGTACGGGATCTGCGCTGCGGGCCATTTTCAGAAACCGCTTTCCCGATTGTTTTGTGTAGGGGTGCGGAAACATGTCGGTTAGATTCATTGCTATGCGCGGGTTGTCGGCATATTTGAGCAGATATTTCAGATCCGATTTTCTCCAGGGACGAAGCGTGAAGTCCATAGCGGCAGTTTTTACGACATTCAAAGATAGCGGAATTTTGCCACGGGGGCACAAAGACACGAAATATATCTTCCTCTAAGAACGCAAATGAGCGCTAAATTACTGCTCTGCCTCAGCATGGCTTATTGACGCGAATTCGAATCAGCCTTCATCTGCGATGAAGACAGTATCGGGGCGGCGCACGGAGATCGCTGAGACGCAGAGAGTTTCGATAGTTATCGGAATTGCCACGAGGGCATAAAGACACGAAACAATTAACCACTAAAAACCCGGTCAATGTTTTGACAAGGCTTCTGCAACCAAACCGGGATCTCCCCGAAAACCGACTCAGCATATCCACTTTTTATACACGAATTAAAATCATCCGCGTAAACCTGACTGCAATTTCAACTGCAACAGGCAGTCAGGCAGATCCGCGTCCAATCAACGCTACGCCCTACCAAACTGCATCAGGTACGCCTTGATAAAGTCGTTGATGTCGCCGTCGAGGACGGCCTGGGTGTTGGATGTTTCGTGATTCGTGCGGTTGTCTTTCACCATCTTGTAGGGATGCAGCACATAGCTGCGGATTTGTGAACCCCACTCAATTTTCTTTTTACTGCTTTCGATGGCGTCAATGGCTTCGCGTTTTTTGCGCAACTCCAGTTCGTACAACTGCGATTTCAGCATCTGAATGGCCTTCTCGCGGTTCTGAAGCTGAGAGCGCGTTACCTGACATTCGACCACAATGCCCGAAGGCGCATGGCGCACACGCACTGCGGTTTCAACCTTATTCACGTTCTGTCCGCCGGGGCCCGAGCTGCGAAAGGTATCCCAGTCGAGATCGGCAGGGTTAAGAACAATATCAATATTTTCGTCCACAACAGGATATGCATACACCGAAGCAAACGAAGTGTGACGGCGCTCATTGGCATCGTAGGGCGAAAGCCGCACCAGACGGTGCACACCGCTCTCGCTCTTGAGATAGCCGAATGCATAGTCGCCTTCGATTTCGAGCGAGCATGATTTGATTCCGGCCACATCGCCCTCCTGCAGGTCGAGTTCAGTAACTTTGTAATTATTCCGTTCGGCCCAACGCACATACATGCGCATGAGCATTTCAGCCCAGTCCTGGCTCTCGGTGCCGCCTGCGCCCGAGTTGATGGTGATGATGGCACTGAGTTTATCTTCTTCGCCGCTGAGCATATTGAAAAACTCAAGGTCTTCAATCGCTGTCTCAGCCACGGAATACGTCTGATCAAACTCTTCCTGGGTCATATCGCCGCCTGCGAAAAATTCCAGGGCTACATCAAGCTCGTCAACAGCAAGTGAAACCTTGTCGTATCGGGTAATCCAGGATTTTTTTTCACTCAGGGATTTCAGAAACTTTTCAGCTTCTTTGGGATTGTCCCAGAAATCGGGGGCCAATGATTTTTTTTCTTCTTCTCTGAAATCGGATCTTCTGCGATCGATGTCAAAGGAACCTCCTCAGAGCGTCGAGGCGCTCCTTCAATGTTTTTACGTCGTCTTTTCCTGCCATGGTGGTAGAATTTTGTGCAAAGATAAGAAATAGTGGCCAGTGGTGAGTGGTCAGTTTTGAGTGAAAATCAAACTGTCTTCTGGCGAGTGGCGAGTGATGAGTTATGAATTATGAGTTATAAGCTGATATACATTTATAATTTGTTGTGTAAAAGAAAATCGCGTGATGGCCATTGGTGAAAAAGTAGTATTTTTGATTTGAGTTCAAGAATCAATGGATAATTTCGAAGAATATTTGCGACAGGGTGAGCCGGACAAAGCTGAAAAAGCAAAAGTCTGGAAAACGGCTGTCGGCTTGCAGGATGTTGACGGACTAAAGCCGTCTGACTATCTCATTGAAACTGCCCGGCAAAATATCGAGGGCGACATTACTATTGATGAAGTCAAGCAGCGCATTGACACTTACTATAAGCAGCATCCACAAAAAACAGACGAAAGCCGTACCGAGGAAGCAGATAAAGTTTCGGCCCGGATTGCGGAAATTCTGAGTGAAAAAACATTTACATTTTCGCCGGCAGAATACCTAAGCATTCATCGCAGGTTATTTACTGATGTTTATAAATTTGCAGGCAAAATACGTGATTACAACATCACCAAACAGGAGTGGGTGCTGGATGGAGAAACTGTTTTATACGGAAGTGCGGAAAGCTTGAAAGCCACACTTGAATACGATTTTGAACAGGAGAAAAAATTCAGTTATAAAGGATTAAGTCAGCATGAAGTTATTGAGCACATTGCTCGTTTTATTTCCTATCTCTGGCAAATTCATGTATTTGGAGAAGGTAACACACGTGCAACCGCCGTTTTTCTGATAAAATATTTACGCACTTTTGGCTTCGTGGTCAATAATGATTTGTTTGCAGAGCATTCATGGTATTTTCGAAATGCACTGGTAAGAAGCATTTATAAAAACCATTCAAGGAAAGTTTACGCAACCAATGAATTTCTGCTTCGTTTTCTTGAAAACCTGCTGCTGGGCGAAAATCATGTTTTAAGAAACCGTGAAATGCACATTCAGCTTGCCGACCCTGCAAATGACCCTGTAAAATCAAAAAATGACCTTGTAAATGACCCTGTAAAAAGCAGTATTTTAAATCATCTGAAACAAAATCCCAAAGCCAATTACATTGAACTTGCTGAAAATATTGGGTGTTCAACAGCCACCATTAAACGGCACATTCAGGAGCTTAAAAAGAAGGGACTCATAGAACGCATCGGCAGCGACAAAACGGGGTATTGGCGATTGGTGGAATGACAACAGCTATTATCGTAAAATCAAAATAGTATTGCTGAGGAATAAAAAAGGGACAAAATTGTGTCCCTTTTTCAATATCAGCTTTTCGGTTTTACTTCAAGCCATCGTGTGGCTTTTACAACAAAGCGAACAAAGAGGTATATCAGCAAGCCCGCTCCCAGTCCAATCATCCATTCAATATCGATCCTCGATTCTTTGGTGTAGAAAAGATGTTTGAGAAAATTAATGATGGCAAATGACAGAATGGTGGCGAAAAATCCGTGATATTCGCGTCGCATCACACTGCGCCAGTTGAATCTGCGACCGGTTTTTACATAACCGCTGCATTTCGGAAAAAACGCCGGTGTTTTAGCGGCCCAGTCTTCGAATGCCTGACCGAATTTTCCGCCAATAAAGCGCTCTTCGGCAAACATGATACGTTCGTAGTAAATCCAGAAAAAGAATACCGCAAAAATGAGAAATTCCCAGCTGCCCACATAAATGATCAGCCCGAGCCACATGAGAAAATTGCCCAAGTACAGCGGATGGCGTACCACCGAGTATAAACCGGTCGTATTGATGGTGTCGGCAATCTGCTTTCCGGTGTTGCGGCCCGATGTTCCGCGCGGCGCATAACCAATGGCAATGGCACGGATTATCATTCAGATGGCGGAAACACCAAGGCAGATAAGACTCCACCAGTATTCCTGATACGGGATAAATTCATCCTTGTCGAGCCAGATGGCCAAGGCAGCAAAAACATATAGAACAAGCGGTATAAAACTTCTGTATTTGAAAAGGCGGTTGCCGCTCTTCTCAAATTCCCTGATCATTGACATAGGCGGGACTTATTTCAGTAAGGATAGAAAGCGAAATCGGTTCCGAGATAGTATGACTGGCCACCCAGCATATCTTCGATGCGCATGAGCTGATTGTATTTTGCAATACGCTCGCTGCGGCATGCGCTGCCGGTTTTAATCAGGCCTGTATTCATGGCAACAGCCAGATCGGCAATGGTTGTATCTTCGGTTTCACCGCTGCGGTGGCTGATGATGGAAGTGTAGCCATATCGATGCGCCATGTTGATTGCCTGAATGGTTTCGGAAACGGTTCCGATCTGATTCAGCTTTATCAGAATAGAGTTGGCAACACCTTTTTCGATGCCATCGGCCAAACGGTTAACGTTGGTCACAAACAAGTCATCACCAACAAGCTGAACATTCGCACCAATTTTATCAGTAATAATTTTCCAGCCATCCCAATCGTCTTCGGCCATGCCGTCTTCGATGGAGTAAATCGGATATTTTTTTGTCCAATCTGCAAGGAACGAAGCCATTTCTTTGGAGCTGAGCTTATCACCGGTCGATTTCTTGAAATGATATTTTTTATCGGTAGTGTTGTAAAATTCGCTGGCAGCCACATCAAGTGCGATGGCTACATCAACGCCCGGTTTATATTTGGCTTTTTCAATGGCTTCAATGATGACCTGCAATGCTTCTTCGTTCGATTTCAGGTTGGGTGCAAAGCCACCTTCATCGCCAACATTGGTAGAGAGACCACGTTTTTTCAAAACATCTTTCAATGAATGGAAAACTTCGGTACCCATGCGGATGGCCTGATTGAAGGTTTCTGCATTCAGCGGCATGATCATAAACTCTTGAAAATCGATGCTATTGTCGGCATGCGAGCCACCGTTGATGATGTTCATCATAGGAATCGGAAGTGTGTTGGCATTTACACCGCCGAGATAACGATAGAGCAATTGGTTTGTTTCAGCAGCAGCAGCATGAGCCACAGCAAGCGACACACCAAGGATTGCATTAGCTCCAAGACTTGATTTGTTTTCCGTTCCGTCAAGCTGAATCATCAGGCGATCAATCTGGTTCTGATCAGTGACATCGAGACCCTGAATTTCGGGAGCAATGACTTTATTAACATTATTAACGGCTTTGAGCACGCTCTTACCGTTGTACATTTTTTTATCGCCGTCGCGAAGTTCATGAGCTTCGTGAATTCCGGTAGAAGCGCCAGAAGGCACCGAAGCACGGGCAAAGTTGCCATTTGAGGTAACTAATTCAACTTCTACCGTAGGATTTCCACGGGAATCGAGAATCTGTCGGGCGTAAACATTTGCAATTGTTGCCATAATATTTTGGTTTAAAAATGAAAGACAGGATATCCGAAAATATCCTGTCCAAAAGTATGAAAAAATTCAGTACGTCAAATTATTTCTCAGCACCGTCAGTTTCCGGAGCCTGCTCATCGGCAGGTTTTTCTTCGGGAACATCAACAGCTTTCACATCTTCCGCTTTAGGCAGTTTTGTTTCAGCGGCAGGAGTTTCGTCTGATTTTTTTGCTTTCGAGCGACGAGTACGTCCAGTAGTTGTTTTCTTGGCTTCTTTGGTACCGAGCATCACTTCGTTGTAATCCACCAGTTCCATCATACACATTTCGGCATTATCGCCGGCACGCATATCTGTTTTCAGAATTCTGGTGTACCCACCGGGACGATCTGCAATTTTATTAGAAACTTCGCGAAAGAGTTCTTTCACAGCTTCTTTATCCTGCAGGTATTTGAAAGCCATACGGCGATGGTGCATTGAGTCTTCTTTGGAAAGAGTAATAACCGGTTCTACAAAACTTCGCAATGCTTTGGCTTTTTGCAGAGTAGTGGTTATTCGTTTATGCAGGATCAGCGAAGATGCCATGTTTGACAACATAGCTTCGCGGTGAGCCGTTTTTCTTCCAAGCTTATTAAATCCGTTTTTGTGTCTCATCTCGGTTAATCCTTATCCAGTTTATATTTTGATACATTCATTCCGAAGTGCAGGTTTTTCGATTTCACTAGTTCTTCAAGTTCGGCCAGTGATTTCTTTCCAAAATTCCTGAATTTCAGAAGGTCATTTTTATTGTAGGAGACAAGTTCGCCCAGTGTTTCGACATCAGCGGCCTTGAGGCAGTTGAGAGCACGAACACTGAGATCCATATCCGACAATTTGGTTTTGAGCAGATGGCGCATGTGGAGATAATCTTCGTCAAAATCATCAACAACGGCTTTCTCTGTTGGTTCGATATCAATTTTATCGTCGGAGAAGAGCGCAAAATGCTGAATGAGAATAGCAGAAGCATCTTTAAGAGCATCTTTGGGGAGAATTGATCCATCGGTTTGAATCGTCAGAACGAGTTTTTCGTAGTCTGTTTTCTGTTCAACGCGGTAGTTCTCGATGTTGTAATTTACATTGGTAATTGGTGTGAATGTAGCATCCATAGCAATATAACCAATGTTTTCGGTTGCAGGTTTAAGGTCTTCGGCAGCAACATAACCACGGCCTTTCTCTATATTCAGCTCAAAGCTCAACTTCACAGTCGGGTCGAGGTGACAGATCACGAGATCCGGATTCAGCACCTGAAATCCCGAGAGGAATTTGTTAAGGTCTCCGGCAGTGACTACTTCCTGGCCTTGAAAAACAGCGTTTACATGTTCAGAATTGAGTTCCTCAATCTGGCGTTTCAGGCGGACCTGCTTGAGATTAAGAACGATATCCACCACGTCTTCCACAACACCCTGAATGGTGGAGAATTCATGAAGGACATTGTCAAATTTCACACCGGTAATGCTAAAGCCTTCGAGCGAAGAGAGCAAAATTCGACGAAGGGCATTGCCAATGGTAATGCCGTAGCCCGGTTCGAGAGGTCTGAATTCAAACACTCCTTTGCGGTCGTCGGATTCGAGCTGAATGACTTTATCCGGTTTCTGAAAATTAAGTATGGCCATAGTTTGAATTTATGGTTGTTATTTGTTGTACAATTCAACGATCAACTGTTCATTGATGGCTTCAGGAATGGCTTCACGTTCCGGATAATTCAGGAATTTACCAGCCATTTTTTCGCCGTCCCATTCGAGCCAGCTGAAATTATTATTGTGTCCACTCAATGATTCAGTAATGATCTCGAGGTTTTTCGATTTTTCACGAACTGAAACCACATCCCCGACGCGAAGAAGGAAAGAAGGCACATTGACCACTTTGCCATTCACTTCGATGTGCTTGTGGCTAACAAGCTGACGTGCTCCATCGCGGGTCTTGGCAATACCAAGGCGATACACGGTATTATCGAGACGTGACTCGATAAACTGCAGGAGTTTTTCACCAGTAACACCTTTTTTGGTAGAAGCCAACAGAAAGAGTTTTTTAAACTGGCGCTCAAGAATGCCATAAGTGTATTTGGCTTTCTGTTTTTCTGCGAGCTGAACACCATATTCCGAAACTTTTCTTCTGCGTTTCGACTGACCGTGCATTCCCGGTGGATACTTTTTCTTTTCTAAAAATTTGTCGTGACCGTAAATAGGTTCCTGGAACTTACGGGCAATTTTTGACTTTGGTCCGATATATCTTGCCATATCTTGCTATTTTCAACAGTTAATTAAACCCTTCTGCGTTTGGGAGGACGGCAGCCGTTGTGAGGAATAGGAGTAACATCAACGATTTCGGTTACTTCGATACCAGCACCATGAATGCTGCGGATGGCACTTTCGCGTCCTGATCCCGGACCGCAAACATACACCTTCACTTTACGCAAGCCAGCATCGAAAGCGACTTTTGCGCAATCTTCGGCTGAAACCTGTGCAGCATAAGGCGTGTTTTTCTTGCTTCCCCTGAAGCCCATTTTTCCGGCTGACGACCAGGAAATAACCTGCCCGTCTTCGTTGGTCAACGAAATAATGATATTGTTGAAGGATGCCTTCACATATGCATTTCCGAAAGGTTCAACCTTAACCTTACGTTTTCTGACCGTTTTAGTTTGTTTTGCCATATCTGGATATTTTCAAATTTTATCAACCCTTAGGTGCCTTCTTCTTGTTGGCAACTGTCTTTTTCTTTCCTTTGCGAGTACGGGCATTGTTCTTGGTACTCTGTCCGCGCAACGGAAGACCGAGACGATGACGGATGCCACGATAGCAACCTATGTCCATCAAGCGTTTGATGTTCATCTGTACTTCACTACGCAAAGCGCCTTCAGTCTTAATTTCATCACTGATGACTGTACGGATAGCGGTCAGATCGTTATCATCCCAATCCTGTACTTTTTTGTCAAAATCCACTTTGGCTTTTGTCAAAATCATGCGGGAAGTCGAACGGCCTATGCCATAAATGTAGGTCAGCCCTATTTCGCCCCGTTTGTTTTTTGGTAAATCAATTCCTGCAATACGTGCCATATATTGTTTTTTTCAAATTCGTTATCAGCCCTGGCGTTGTTTAAACTTAGGGTTCTTTTTGTTGATGATGTACACACGGCCTTTACGGCGTACGATTTTACAATCCGGTGTGCGTTTCTTGACTGAAGCTCTCACTTTCATAGCGCTGTCCTGTTTTTTATTTGTATCTGAAGGTAATTCGTCCTTTGGTCAAATCATAGGGTGAAATTTCGAGTCGAACCCTGTCGCCGGGCAGAATCTTGATATAATGCATGCGCATCTTGCCGGAAATGTGGGCCAGAATAACATGCCCGTTTTCCAGTTCAACGCGGAACATTGCATTGCCCAAGCTTTCGACAACGGTTCCGTCTTGTTCTATTGCACCTTGTTTTGCCATATTTTGTTTTACACTCTGTTTTCTATGTACTCATATGTTGAAATCACTTCCGGAGTGTCCCTCACCACCACCATGTGCTCGAAATGCGCACTATTGCTCCCATCTCGTGTGCGGATTGTCCATCCGTCTGCCTCCTGATAAACGCGCCAGGTTCCCAGATTAATCATTGGTTCAATACAGATTACCATATTTTCAACCAGTGGCATACCATGACCACGTCTGCCATAATTCGGCACTTCTGGTTTTTCATGTAAATGCTGACCAATTCCATGGCCAACAAGATCGCGAACTACATGAAATCCATTACGCTCAACATGAAGCTGAACAGCATGGCCAATATCTCCCACACATTTTCCCGGCACTGCCTCGGCTATTCCTTTCAGCAATGATTCATGCGTAACACGCACCAGATCCATTGTTTTCCGATCGGTTTCACCAACGATAAAGGTGTAGGCATAATCGCCCACATATCCGTTCAGAACTGCACCACAATCAACTGAAACAACATCTCCATCCTTTATCACCCGGCTTCCGGGAATTCCATGAACCACCTGATCATTAATAGAAATGCACAGTGTGGCAGGAAATCCATTATAGCCCTTGAAGGCAGGGACACCGCCATTATCGCGGATAAATTCCTCTGCAGCCCTGTCAAGGGTTCGTGTTTCCACTCCCGGTTTCAGCAGGCGGGATACTACTCCCAAAGTTTTTCCAACAAGCAAAGAACTCTTTCTCAGTAATTCTATTTCTTCATCACTTTTCTGTAACATGGCTATCAGATACCTCCCATTCCGGTCGAAGTACGGCCTTTAATACGACCCGACTTGGTCAAACCGTCATAATGGCGCATCAGTAAATGACTTTCGACCTGTTGCAGTGTATCGAGCACTACACCAACGAGAATCAACAAAGAAGTACCACCATAGAACTGGGCAAACTGACTATTCACACCAAACAAGCTAACAATAGCTGGCATAATTGCAACCAAAGCAAGGAACATCGAACCCGGCAAAGTAATACGCGACATAACGGTATCAATAAATTCCGCTGTGCGTTTTCCAGGTTTGATGCCCGGAATAAAACCGCCGTTTTTCTTCAGGTCCTCAGCCATCTGATTGGGATTGATGGTGATAGCAGTGTAGAAATAAGTGAAAAGTATAATAAGAATTGCAAAGACAAAATTGTACCAGAATCCGTTTGGATTGGTAAATGCCGCAATAACACCAGTGAGAGATTCACTGTTTGCAAAACCGGCAAGAGTAATAGGAATAAACATAATCGCCTGAGCGAAAATGATAGGCATTACACCGGCAGCATTAACCTTTAACGGAACATATTGCCGGACCCCACCATACTGTTTGTTTCCTACCACACGTTTTGCAAATTGCACTGGAATTTTTCTTGTTCCCTGCACCAGCAAAATAGTCATAACAACAACAAGAACAAGAATAACCAGTTCAACGATAAACACCACAAGACCGCCACCAGCAACTTCCATACGAGAAGCAAACTCGGCAAGCAAAGCAAATGGCAGACGAGCAATGATACCAATCATAATGATTAATGAAATACCATTACCCAAACCTTTATCAGTAATACGCTCACCAAGCCACATAACAAACAATGTTCCGGCGGTGAGAATAATGGTTGAAGACAGTCGGAAAAGGAAAGGCACCTGCGAAATGGCAGCATCGAAAGGATAAATACCACCGGCAGGAATCTGCGAAGCGAGATTAGCAATATAACCCTGTGCCTGAGCAGCAGTAATAATAACTGTCAGGTAACGGGTAATCTGATTCATTTTCTTTCTTCCGCTTTCACCTTCACGCTGGAGGCGCTGAAAATAAGGAACAGCAATACCAAGCAGCTGAACAACGATAGAAGCAGAAATATAAGGCATAATTCCAAGAGCAAACACAGAAGCATTGGAAAAAGCACCACCGGAAAACATATTGATAAGTCCGAGCAGACCGTCCTGGCCCTGATTCTGCAAAGCATCCAGAGAATTGGGATCAATACCAGGCAAAACCACGTAGGATCCGAAACGATAAATCAAAATGATCAGCAACGTGTAGAGGATTCTTTTTTTAAGATCCTCAATTCTGTTGATATTCTTGAAGGTATTGACGAGACGACTCATTAAACTTAGATTTTGATTGCTTGACCACCTTGTTCTTCAATTGCCTTAACGGCAGCAGTTGAGAAAGCATGTGCTTTCACATCGAGTTTAAGGGTGAGTTTTCCTCTGCCGAGGACTTTCACGATATCATTTTTCGAAATCAGACCATGAGCGCGAAGCACTTCGGGGGTGATTTCCTGAAGGTTATTTTGCTGAGCAAGTTCCTGCAGCATGTCGATATTGAGCGCGCGGTATTCAACGCGATTGATATTTTTGAAACCGAATTTCGGAACACGACGCTGCAGAGGCATCTGACCGCCTTCGAATCCAATCTTACGGCTGTAACCACTACGTGACTGGGCACCTTTATGACCACGGGTTGATGTTCCACCGTGACCTGATCCCTGGCCTCTAGCGATGCGTTTTTCTCTTTTTGTTGCTCCGGCTGCCGGTTTTAAATTACTTAAATCCATTGTTGTCAGTTTTTTAAGGTCAGATTTCTTCAACTTTCACCAGGTGATTCACTTTCCTGATCATACCCAAAATTTGTGGGGTAGCCACGTGCTCAACGCTTGAATGCATTTTCCCAAGACCCAATGCCTGAACATTTTTGCGCTGAATGGCCGGACGGTCAATCAGACTTTGAATTAATGTAATGCGAACTTTTTTCATATTTCTCCGGATTAACCGTTAAACACTTTATCAATTGAAACGCCACGAAGCTGGGCAATCATGCGGGGATCTTTCAGATTCATCAACGCATCTACAGTAGCTTTTACTACATTATGAGGATTGGATGAACCTTTTGATTTGGCCAACACATTTTTTACGCCAACACTTTCGAGCACGGCGCGCATAGCACCACCAGCGATGACTCCGGTACCAGGCGCTGCTGGTTTAAGGAATACGGTAGCTCCGCCAAATTTTCCCTCCTGCTGGTGAGGCAAAGTTCCTTTCAGGATGGGCACACGGACAAGATTCTTTTTGGCATCTTCAATTCCTTTTGAGATGGCTGAGGTTACTTCTTTGGCTTTTCCAAGGCCATATCCTACAACACCGTCTTCGTTTCCAACAACCACAATGGCTGAGAAACTAAAGGTGCGACCGCCCTTGGTCACTTTGGTAACCCTTTGAATGCTTACGAGACGATCCTTGAATTCAATGTCGCTCGATTTTACTCTGTTTATACTGATATTAGCCATATTACTCAGAATTTTAATCCACCTTCTCTGGCTGCATCGGCCAAAGCTTTTACTCTACCGTGATACTGATAACCGTTACGATCGAAAACCACTGACTGAACGCCAGCTTCGATTGCACGTTCTGCAACCAGTTTGCCAACCAGTTTCGCCTTATCGGTTTTTGTAACTTTCTGTTCGGCAACGCCTTTCACGCGTGATGATGCGGATGCCAATGTTTTGCCAGATTTGTCATCGATAATCTGGGCATAAATTTCCTTGCAGCTGCGGTACACTGACAAACGCGGACATTCGCCGGTTCCCGAAACCACTTTGCGGATACGCATCTTGATGCGTTTTCTGCTGAACTCTTTTCTGCTCTTGATAGCCATAGTTGCCTCTTTTATTATTTAGCCGCAGCAGCTTTACCAGCTTTACGACGTAAAACTTCATTTTGAAATCTAACACCTTTTCCTTTGTACGGCTCAGGTTTGCGGAACGAACGGATTTTGGCTGCAACCTGACCAATTAACTGCTTGTCGTGCGACTTGAGTATGATAGTCGGGTTTTTACCTTTTTCCGTTATGGTTTCAATCTGAACTTCCTTAGGTAATTCGAACAAAATATTGTGCGAATGACCCAAACTAAGATCCAGCATTTGACCATTGGCCTGGCATTTGTAACCAACACCGACAAGCTCCATGGTTGTGGTGAATCCTTCAGAGACCCCTTTAACCATGTTGGCCAGCAATGAACGATACAAGCCATGGAACGATCTCACCTGACGTTCATCATTAGAACGATTAAGATGAAGAACAGAACCTTCAATGTTAATTTTCAGTTCCGGAGCCACCTGCTGTTTCAATTCGCCTTTGGGACCTTTTACGGTAACGATATTATCGGCAGCCACGTTCACTTGAACGCCTGAGGGTATATCAATCTGTTTTTTTCCGATCCTTGACATTTGGAATCCTCCTGTTATTAATTATGACACAAAACAAATGACTTCGCCGCCAACGTTTTCTTTGCGGGCCTGTTTGTCAGTCATGAGCCCCTTCGAAGTACTGATAATGGCAATGCCAAGACCGTTCATGACTTTAGGAAGTTCATCACTTGGAGAGTACTTACGCAAACCTGGACGGCTCACGCGTTTTATCTCGGTAATGGCCGACAGTTTATTAATGGGGTTGTACTTGAGGGCCACTTTAAGGGTCCGCGGCATAGTACTTTCCTCAACTTTATAATTGAGAATATAGCCGTTCTCGTGTAACAACTTGGCCAGTTCAACCAGCATTTTGTTGGAAGGAACCTCCACAATACGGTGGTTGGCTTTGATGGCGTTTCTTACGCGGGTCAGAAAATCTGCAATGGAATCCGTTACCATTCTATATTGTTTTATATTTTACCAACTTGCTTTTTTTACTCCGGGAATTTCTCCGTTCAGGGCCATTTGCCTGAAATTGATGCGCGAAATTCCAAACATGCGCATATATCCTTTTGGACGTCCGGTCAGTTTGCAACGATTATGCAATCTGATTTTCGAAGCGTTCTTGGGAATTCTCTGCAGAGCAGTGAAATCACCGGCGGCTTTCAAAGCTTCTTTCTTTGCAGCGTATTTTTCAACCATTTGCAACCGCTTCACTTCGCGGGCTTTCATTGATTCTTTTGCCATACCTTAATGTTTTTTAAAGGGTATTCCGAATGATTTTAACAATGCATGAGCTTCTTTATCGTTAGCAGCTGAAGTCACAAAAGTGATATCCATTCCGGTAATCTTGTTGATTTTATCAATGTTGATTTCCGGGAAAATGATCTGTTCAGTTACTCCGAATGTGAAATTACCACGGCCATCGAATCCTTTGTCACTGATTCCTCTGAAGTCGCGAACGCGGGGAATAGAAACAGAAATCAAACGATCGAGGAATTCGTACATGTTGTTTCCACGGAGGGTAACACGAACACCAACCGGCATTCCCTTGCGCACCTTGAAGTTTGAAATATCTTTTCTCGATTTGGTTTGAACAGCTTTCTGACCGGTAATATTGGTCATTTCGTCCACTGCAAAATCAATGAGTTTTTTGTCGGTAACAGCACCACCAACACCCTGGTTAACAGATATTTTGAGGAGCTTAGGCACCTGCATAACTGTTTTGAACTGGAATTCCTGCATGAGAGCGGGAACAATTTCCTTGTCGTATTTTTCTCTTAATCGCGGAATGTAAGCCATTACTTAATTTCCTCCTTTGATTTTTTGGAATATCTTACGATTGTACCATCTTCTTTCACCTGACGACCCACGCGGGTAGGTTTTCCTGATTTATCAACCAGCATCAGATTAGAGATATTGATGGGAGCTTCCTTTTTAACAATACCACCTTTTGAGTCTTTGGCGGAAGGGCGGCTATGCTTGGAAACGATTTTCACGCCTTCAACAATGGCAGTGTTTGAATCCGGAAAAACTTCCAGTACACGTCCTTCAGTTCCGCGATCGTTTCCGGAAATCACCTTCACAGTGTCGCCTTTTTTAATTTTAATTTTCACTTTCATAACGCTGCGAATTATAATACCTCAGGGGCAAGTGAAACAATTTTCATATACTGTTTGTCGCGAAGTTCGCGCGGCACTGGGCCGAAAATACGTGTTCCACGCAATTCATCCGAAGCGGTAAGCAGTACAACTGCATTATCATCAAAGCGGATATATGAACCGTCGGGACGGCGTATTTCTTTTTTGGTGCGAACAACAACTGCTTTAGAGACAGTACCTTTTTTGATATTTCCGGAAGGGATGGCATCTTTCACCGAAACGATGATTTTGTCTCCAACCGAAGCATACCGACGTTTGGTACCGCCCAGGACACGGATGCAAAGAACTTCTTTGGCTCCGCTGTTGTCAGCTACATTTAGTCTTGATTCCTGCTGTATCATGGTTATTTAGCCTTTTCAATTATTTCAACAAGTCTCCAGCGTTTTGTTTTACTCAACGGACGGGTTTCCATTATTCGGACCTTGTCTCCGATTGTGCATTCGTTCTTCTCATCATGAGCCACAAATTTGGTAGTTTTTTTAATGAACTTACCATACTTGGGATGCATGAGGCGACGTTCCACCAGAACAACTGCAGACTTATCCATCTTGTTGCTGGTTACTACACCGATTCGCTCTTTACGTAAGTTTCTTTCCATTATGCTGAAAAATTACTTGATTTCCAATTCACGTTTACGCAGTTCCGTTTGGATACGTGCGATGGTTTTCTTTGTTTGTCCGATCACGCCAGGATTATCCAGCGGATTTACTGCATGGTTCATCTGAAGTTTGGCAACCTGCTTTTTCTCTTCCGTCAGGCGCTCTTTCAACTCTTCAGTGGTCATTTCTTTAATTACTTCTGATTTCATTGCTTTTTCCTTTTTTATGAACTATGCTTCGCTGTAATCGCGGCGAACAATAAATTTGGTTTTCACAGGCAATTTCTGAGCTGCAAGACGCAATGCTTCTTTTGCAACTTCAAGTGAAACGCCTTCGGCCTCAAACATGATACGACCAGGAGTAATAGGGGCAACAAAATATTCCGGAGCACCTTTACCTTTACCCATACGTACTTCAGCTGGCTTTTTGGTCACCGGTTTGTCAGGAAATATGCGAATCCATATCTGTCCTTCACGTTTCATATAACGGGTAAGAGCCTGACGGGCAGCTTCGATCTGACGTCCTGTAATCCATGCTTCTTCCATGGTTTTCAATCCGAATGAACCAAATGCAAGCTGATGACCACGTTTGGCATTGCCTTTCATTTTGTCCTTCTGGACTCTTCTGAATTTAGTTTTCTTTGGCTGTAACATGACTCTTCCGTATTATTGATTAGAGTTATTCTTTTTACCTCTTGGCTTGTTGAATCCACCAGGGCGCTGACCACCGCGGTCACTTCCACGATCAGGTCTGTCTCCGCGACGTTGTTTTTTGTCGGTTTTCGGTGTATCAATTCCGTAGAAATCCGGTTTTCCAAACATTTCACCTTTGCAGATCCACACTTTGATGCCAAGACGACCATAAGTAGTATGAGCTTCGGAGCGAGCGTAGTCAATATCGGCGCGCAGAGTATGCAACGGAGTACGACCTTCCTTATAATGTTCAGTACGGCTCATTTCAGCTCCACCGATACGACCGGAAATAGTCACTTTCATGCCTTCGGCACCCATGCGCATCGTTGATGCAACAGCGGTTTTAATGGCTTTACGATGCGACATACGGCCTTCGATCTGACGGGCAATATTATTGGCGACCAGAACAGCTTCCACTTCGGGGCGTTTGATTTCTGAAATATTGATCTGAACTTCTTTCTGAGTAATTTTTTTCAATTCTTCGCGAAGTTCGTCAACATCCTTGCCTTTCTGACCGATGATGAAACCAGGTTTAGCAGTATGAATGGTAACAGTCACAAGCTTAACACTGCGCTCAATGAATATTTTTGAAACATTGGCTTTAGCCAGACGTACGTTGAGATACTTACGCACCTTGTCATCTTCGACAAGTTTTTCACCGAAAGTTTTTCCACCGTACCAGATAGAATCCCATCCGCGGGTGATACCGAGTCTGTTGCCTATAGGATTAGTTTTTTGTCCCATTCTGCTCTTTATTCTTGTGTTTCAACATTAGTTACTTCTTCCGTTCTGCTACCCAGTTCAATGGTAACATGGTTCGAACGTTTTTTGATGCGGTGAGCCCGTCCTTGCGGAGCAGGCTGAATGCGTTTGAGCATACGGCCACCATCGACATTGATGCTTTTGACATACAAACCGGCTTCTTCCATTCTGATTTTATTCTCAGTTTTCTGTTGCCAGTTATTGATGGCTGATGTAAGCAGTTTATATAAATAATCTGACGACGAATTTGACGATGTCTTCAGAATAGCCAGTGCGATATCGGCGTTTTTACCCCTGACCAGATTGGCCACCGGGCGCATTTTGCGCGGAGTAATGGGGCAACCCGTCAACTTGGCAGTAAACTGCTCTTTGCGGGCTTCCTTACGCTTGTCGGCACTTATCCGTTTTCTTGCTCCCATGACAATTACCTTTTAATGATTATTTCTTGTTTTGACCGGCATGACCACGGAAAATGCGGGTTGGAGAAAACTCTCCAAGTTTGTGACCCACCATGTTTTCGGTAACATACACGGGAATGAATTTGTTTCCGTTGTGAACTCCAATGGTTGCGCCTACGAAATCAGGGGTGATTACTGATGCGCGTGACCAAGTGTTGATGGTCACCTTTTTACTGGATTTCTGTGCTTCGATAACTCGTTTTTCGAGTTTGTGGTGCACGTAAGGACCTTTTTTCAATGAGCGACTCATAGTGTATCCCTGTTATTTTTTACGACGTTCAATGATTAAATTATCAGAGGCCTTTTTTCTGCGAGTCTTGTATCCCTTGGCAGGAATACCTTTGCGCGAACGAGGATGACCTCCGGATTGACGGCCTTCGCCACCACCCATTGGGTGATCGACTGGGTTCATAGCCACACCACGGTTACGTGGGCGACGACCCTGCCAACGGCTGCGACCAGCTTTTCCACTGACCTCAAGATTATGCTCAGCATTTGAAACAGTACCAACGGTAGCACGGCATGATTGCAAAATCAAACGTGTTTCACCACTGGGCATTTTCACAACTGCATATTTGCCGTCACGAGAAAGCAACTGCGCATAAGAACCGGCACTGCGGGCAAGTTTTCCACCCTGTCCCGGATTCAGTTCAATGTTGTGAATAACTGTACCAAAAGGAATTTCACTTAAGTACATTGTATTTCCGATTTCAGGTGCAACACCTTTACCGGAAAAAATTTCCTGTCCGACTTTCAAACCCTGAGGTGCAATGATATAACGCTTCTCGCCGTCTTTGTAGAACAGCAAAGCAATACGGGCACTACGATTAGGATCGTATTCAATGGTTTTAACGGTTGCCGGGATGCCTTCTTTTTCCCTTTTAAAATCGATTAAACGATACATTTTTTTATGGCCACCGCCAATGTAGCGCATCGTTCTCTTTCCGGTGTTGTTTCTACCACCAGATTTTCGATTGGGAACTACCAGGCTTTTTTCCGGAGCCGCTGCCGTTATTTCCTCGAACGAACTCACCAGTTTAAAACGTTGACCGGGAGTTGTCGGTTTAAATTTCTTCAGTCCCATGCAGTCTATTTTGTTTTATACGTTACTGTAAAAGTCAATTTTCTCTCCTTCTTTTAAAGTTACAATAGCTTTCTTGAAAGCATTGGTGCGACCCTGAACATAACCACGACGTGTTCCGCGGAATTTACGTTTGCCGGCATACACCATTGTATTAACCTCAAGAACTTTAACACTATACAAAGATTCAACAGCTTCTTTGATCTGAATCTTGTTGGCACGCTTTGCAACGATAAAACCAAACTGATTCAGCTCAGTGTTCTTGGCTGTCATCTTTTCTGTTACCAATGGTCTTATTAATACGTCCATTTTTTCAATTTTTTAGTGTCATTCCTGACGTCATTATTCTCCTTCTCCAAGAAAAATTGTATCCAGTTGGGGCAAACTTGCTTCGGAAATCAACACGATCTGAGCATTCAGAATATCGTAAGTGTTTAATTTTGAAGCATTTATCACCTTGACCTTCTTCAAATTTCGGGACGACAAATATACGTTTTTCTTTGATTCATCCAACACAATCAAAGATTTTTTTTCTGAAGTTTCGAAATTTTTCAGAATTTCAAGCATCTGACTTGTCTTAGGTGCCTCAAAATCAAAGTTTTCGATAACGCGGATGGCACCTTCATTTACTTTGTAAGATAATGCACTTTTTCTGGCCAGTTGCTGAACTTTCTTGTTTACCTTAAAATTGTAATCACGCGGGTGCGGACCAAAAACACGTGCTCCACCATGAAGCAGCGGGGATTTGATGTCACCACGACGGGCACCGCCCGTACCTTTCTGACGGAAGAGCTTCCTGGTGCTGCCACTAAGCGTGCTACGCTCTGTACTGTCAGCAGTACCCTGCCGTTTGTCGGCCTGGATTCTTTTAACATCAAGGTAAATTGCATGATCGTTTGGTTGGATCGCAAAGATCTCATCCTTAAGAACAACAGTCTTGCTGCTTTCTTTTCCGTTGGTGTTATATACTTTTACTTCCATCTTTCCAGAATTACATATGAGCCATTAGGACCGGGAACTGAACCTTTGATTATAATCAGATTCTGTTCCGGCATTATTTTCATGATCTGCAGGTTAATCATCTTAACTCTGCCATTGCCATCGTGGCCAGCCATGCGCATTCCTTTGAATACCCGGCTGGGATACGATGATGCACCGATTGATCCAGGTGCACGACCGCGGTTGTGCTGACCGTGTGTCTGCTGATTAACGCCCTTGAATCCATGACGTTTCACAACGCCCTGAAATCCTTTTCCTTTGGAGAATCCAACAACATCAATATATTCACCTTCAATAAATACATCTGCCTTTACAAGTTCACCCAGATTTTTCTGATGACCTTCCTCAAAGCGGGAAAATTCCATCAAAATTTTCTTCGGGGTGGTGCCGGCCTTTTTAAAATGGCCTTTCATTGCACTCGAAGTATTTTTTTCTTTTCTCTCGTCGTAAGCAAGCTGGATGGCATCGTAACCGTCAGTTTGCTTGGTCTTGACCTGAGTCACGACACAAGGACCTGCTTCAATAACTGTGCATGGGACAATCTTCCCAGAGGCCTCATGAAAGCTGGTCATTCCGATTTTTTTTCCAATTAAACCTGACATGTTATTTTTTTTGTTTTAGTAGTTACACTTTAATCTCGATTTCCACACCACGGGGCAATTCGAGTTTCATCAACTCATCGATGGTTTTCGACTGCTGATTGTAGTAAATGTCGATCAATCTTTTGTATGTAAAAAGCTGGAATTGTTCGCGCGCTTTTTTGTTAACAAATGTTGAGCGGTTCACGGTGAAGAACTTTTTATCGGTTGGCAGAGGAATTGGTCCGTTTACAACGGCATTCGTTGCCTTCACAATCTTCACAATCTTCTCGGCTGATTTGTCCACGAGATAGTGATCGTACGATTTGAGTTTAATTCTGATTTTCTGGCTCACTGTATATGATTTTTCAGTTTGACATCTTAATTATAAGGTGACGCGAATACCTTTCATTTTGAAAATGATATCCTGCGCCAGCTCGTTGGGGGTTATGCTGTAGTGCGAAAATTCCATGCTCATGTTTGCGCGTCCTGAAGTAAGACTGCGCAAAGAGGTAATGTATCCGAAAGTTTCTCCCAGAGGTATGATGGCTTTCACCGCGGTTGAATAAACCTGTGCTTCAATTCCTGTGATCTCACCTCTGCGACGGTTGATGTCACCGGTCACGTCTCCGACATACTCTTCCGGTGTATCAACTTCAAGCTTCATGATCGGCTCAAGCAGATTGCATCTGATTTTGCGGGTTGCTTCCTTAAAAGCAATGGTTCCGCAGATTTCAAAAGACAACGCATCGCTTTCGGACGACATGACCGCATCAACCAGTTCCACTTTGGCGCAATAAACAGGATAGCCTGCCATCACACCTGTGCCCATAGCTGCTTTAATGCCTTTCTCAACGGCAGCCACAAATTCTTTCGACAATACGCTGGCTTTGGTGCTGTTGACAAATTGCAGTCCTTTCTGATCGATGGGTGCCGGCGAAACCACAATTTCAATTTCAGCAAAGCGGCCACGGCCACTTGCCTGCTTGCGGTAGGTCTCGCGATGTGTGATTGTACCACCGACAGCTTCGCGATAGGCAACCTGCGGTTTTCCAAGGGTACACTCGACTTTCGATTCACGTTTCAAACGATCGACAATAATATCAAGGTGCAACTCTCCCATTCCACTGATGATTGTCTGACCCGTCTCATCATCCTGACGAATGGTGAAAGTCGGATCTTCTTCAGCAATTTTCTGAAGTGATGCATTTAGTTTATCGAGATCATTCTGCGTTTTTGGTTCAATGGCAATGCTGACTACCGGTTCCGGGAAATCCATAGATTCAAGGACTATCGGTTGTTTTTCATCACACAATGTATCACCGGTATGAATATTTCTAAGTCCGATGATTGCGCAGATATCACCTGCCTCAACAGACTCCAGAGGATTTTGTTTATTGGAATGCATCCGAATCAGACGCGATACGCGCTCTTTCTGCTCGGTATTACTGTTATACACCATAACACCTGATTGCAGTGAGCCGGAGTAAACACGGGTAAAGGCCAGACGCCCTACATAAGGGTCGTTGGCAATTTTAAAAACCAGTGCACAAAAGGGTGCATTCACAGAATTGCTTCTTGACTCTTTGGCTTCGGTTTTTGGATTGATTCCTTCTATTTCTTCCATTTCAACAGGAGACGGAAGATAATGAATTACACCATCAAGAAGAGTCTGAACGCCCTTATTTTTAAAAGAAGATCCGCAAAAAACAGGAAAAGCCCTGCTTTCGAGCGTGGCTTTGCGGAGTTGCTTTCTAATATCATTGGCCGAGATTGAATCCGGATTGTCCATGTAACGTTCCAGCAATTCCGGATCTTCTTCAGCCGCTCCCTCTATTAATTTGAGTCTGTATTCCTCCACGATTGAAAGCATATCATCAGGGACAGGAATTTCTGAAAACTCTTTTCCAAGACTATCATCATCCCAGACAAATGCTTTGTTTTCGATCAGATCGACCACCCCGATAAAAGAATCTTCAACTCCAATCGGAAGCTGAACTACAATGGGATTAGCTCTGAGTTTTTCGCGAATCTGAGCAACCACTCGCAAAAAATCGGCTCCCTGACGATCCATTTTATTCACATAACAAATACGGGGAACACGATAGTGGTTGGCCTGTTTCCAGACAGTTTCGCTTTGCGGCTGAACAGCACCAACGGCACAGAAAATAGCAATAGCCCCATCAAGCACCCTGAGCGAACGCTCCACCTCAACAGTGAAATCGACATGACCCGGAGTATCAATGACATTAACCTGATACTTTTCATTATTGGAAACCCAATACACCGTAGTAGCAGCCGAAGTTATAGTGATTCCCCGCTCCTGTTCCTGAATCATCCAGTCCATGGTAGCCGCGCCATCATCAACTTCACCGATTTCATAATTGATTCCTGAATAATACAGAATACGCTCCGTCGTCGTTGTTTTACCAGCGTCGATGTGAGCCATAATGCCAATATTCCGTATCTGATTCAGGTCTGTCATGAAAAAGTTTAGAATCTGAAATGCGAGAAAGCCTTATTGGCTTCAGCCATTCGGTGAATATCTTCTTTACGTTTGTAAGCCGAACCTTCTTCTTTGTAAGCAGCGAGAACTTCAGCAGCCAGTTTGGAGGCCATTGATTTTTCGTGACGCTTGCGGGCAAAAGCAATCAGGTTTTTCATACCGATACTGCTTTTACGCTCCGGACGGATTTCGGAAGGAATCTGAAAAGTGGCACCACCAATACGGCGGCTGCGAACTTCAACAGAAGGTGTTACATTTTCAAGTGCTTTTTTAAACACTTCGAGTCCATTCTCCTTTGATTTATCAGCAATCTGATCAATGGCATCGTAAAAAATCTGATACGAAGCGTTTTTCTTTCCGCTATACATCAGGTTATTTACAAATTTGGTTACCAACTGATCGCCAAATTTTGGATCCGGGAGAATAATTCTCTTTTTTGGTTTTGATTTTCTCATATCGAACCGATATTATTCAATTATGCTTTTTTCTTCGGTCTTTTGGCTCCGTATTTCGAGCGGCGCTGCAAACGTCCTTCAACTCCTGCAGTGTCAAGCGCTCCGCGTACGATGTGATAACGAACACCCGGAAGGTCTTTCACCCTGCCACCACGCACCAATACGATGCTGTGCTCCTGCAGATTGTGTCCTTCACCAGGAATATAGGCAGTTACTTCGAACTGATTGGTTAAACGAACCCTGGCCACTTTGCGCATAGCCGAATTCGGCTTTTTGGGAGTGGTAGTATACACACGGGTACATACGCCACGACGCTGCGGGCAGGATGCTAACGCTGGACTCTTGCTCTTATACTCAAGTTCCTTGCGGCCTTTACGAACCAATTGTTGTATTGTCGGCATACAATAACGATTTATTTACAGTTTAGTTACCCCAATTTTTTTGGGACTGCAAAGGTAGATAGTTTATTTCAATTAACCAACACTTTAAGAAAAATATTTTTTTGAGAGTGAATTTATTACAAATAAAAACCGATTGACTATTATATAATGTATAAACATTCTGAATGTCATTCCCATGTATTCGAAACGCACTGAAATATTGAAATCAACTCTCAAACACCTGCCGCAAGCCACATACCCGAAGTTTATCCCAACTTCCGCCGCAGCGGGGCAGAACCGCATTCGCCGCACCTACCTTATCAACATCATCTTACCAAACTCCTTGGTAAAATATTGGCCTGCCGGAGTTTCAATTTTCTCCATCTGCAGCCCGTCGAGTTTTACAATAACTCGATACAGGTAAACCCCATTAGCCAGCTGATCGCCGAATTCATCGCGGCCATCCCATGCATATTCAGTGATGTTGCGGCCAATATGAATCGGGCCAAGCTCCGACTTGTCAATTTCCCTGACCACTTTTCCTGTCACTGTCATGACCTGGATTTTGAAGTACTCCGGAACAACAGATCCCGTAAGTGTGAATACAAAATGCGTTTTTGTGCTGAACGGATTAGGCCAGTTCAAAACATCGGTGATGGCGGGCTTATTGATAACTTCGAAATTGATGGAATAATCAATGCTTCCGCTCTCATTACCACTTTTATCACGTGCCTGCACCACCAACTTGTACACCCCATCAGAAAATGCCCCGGCAGGAAATTCAATTCTGGCCACATTATTCAATGTCGAAGATGAGGAATAAAACCGCATGTTTTCCTGTCCGTCTTCAGTAAAGAAAACCCGTTCCAGATCGGTGGCACCTGGCTTCAACAAATAAATCCTGAATGCTGAAGTATCATCCAGCATCAGATATTTGTTCTCGTCTTTCAGCAAAATCTCAATCAACGGCTGCGCACTTACAATATCCCCATCAAGAATATGAATGCCATCAAAGGTTACATCGAGCATGGGATTGATGAGGTCCTTACCTACGGTAAATTTAATTTCAGCAATATTGTTGAAATGATACTGCTCCATCTGATCGTAAAAGCCTGTAGCAGAATCAACCGGATTGAATTCAACCCAAAGACTGTTGCTGCCAGCAAATCCTTCGCTCGAAAAAGAAATGGAGTCAACAAGAATATCACCCACAGGGTGCAGACGTAGCTTCTTCCATGCGATTTCATGAATATTACGCTCATTATCAATAAGCCAATAGGCAACGGAAAGACTGTCGGGAAAATCAACCGGACCAACATTGCGGGTGGCAATAGCCAAATTCACCATCTCACCTTCCTGCAATGTATCATTATAGAATGTATAATATGAAACCGGATCAATGGCTGTTTCAGGAACAGGATCAAACAGAACCTGCCAACGTTCAAGCTGCGCCGGAGTGCGCAAACTGTCATCACTCATGTTCATGTGCAGACGCAGATACGGATAAACCGAAGCATCGATGCGGGAACTCAGGTTCAGAATATCAAGCGAATCCGGAATGGGCGGAAGGTCAGCAATTACGACATCTTCGGTGCCATCCTGCTTTATACCAATCACAGATAATCGAACAGTATCTGTCCAGATGCCGGGCTCAAAACTCTTCACGCGCCAGTGCAGACTGCCCCACTCTGCCGCAGGGCCAATGGTGGTTGATTCAATATAACCTTCTTTCCAATTGGTTGTAATATCCCATGATCCGGAAATAATACTGGTCAACCCTGCCCCAACACGTTCATCAGCCATATTCAGGTATCCCTTACGACCAAAAATAATATATGGAACATTATTCGGCAATGATCGGATTACATTGGAACCAATGCTTTCAAATGCTTCGTACAATGAATCAGGCCAGTTTTGGGCATTGTGATTCCGGTGGCTGAATGCAAGCACATAATATCCGTCAGGCACGCTATCAATCATGTTATACATGCGCGAATACCAGGGTTCGCCGTAAGTGAAAAAATCAAAATCATAATATACATACGAACGGCAGTTCAGCGCATCAAAAGGTCCGAGACCATCCAGATCGGGATCAGTATTGGCCATTGGTGAAATGCTCAGAGTGTCAAATATCGCAAACTTCATCCCATCACCATTGTAATTGGTGCACGACCATTGCCCTTTAAGAACATTGTTGATTTTATACCATTCTTCTGACCAAAGAATATACGGATAATAACCGGTCTGCGCCTGAATGTTGACGATGGTATTTATAAATTCAAGAATTCTGGATGGCTTGTTATATGAAACGTAATTGAAGTTGTCTTTCTTGAATTGAAAAAAGTGCGCCTGCCCCCAACCACGTTTTCCGGTGATATATTGAAATGAACTTTCACGCCAGTTACTGTTTGAAGTCGAACTGATACGCCAGAAATACACGGTGGAATCCGGCATGGACAGCATGCTGAACGGTAACGCCCATTCAATAATACCTCCGCTCTGCGTTATCGGATTGCTCTGCACCAGAAAAGGACTGTCGAAAGAATCCGTTGTATCAATCTGAAATACATATGTTCCCGTTGAAGCCATTGCATATCCAGTGCTGGCAACCAGCGTCACAAAAGTATCGGGCAAAACTTCAAACTCGTATGGATACACAGGATTAACATCGTTCGAAATAATGAACAGTGTTGTATTTGTTGAATTATTTGTTTCATTTGCTTCCGAAAGTGCATCAAAAGCATCAACCATAGCCGAGAAAGAATTCAGCCCAACACCAGTCAGCGGGCTAACTGGCAGCATAAATACAATGGTATCGGCAAAAGCAGGGCTTTTAATCATTTTCTGATACACTTCTGTAGTGTTATCAGGATAAATTCTTGTCAGCTCCAGAATAACGGAATCAGAAACAGCCATACCAACATTATGGGTAATAACATTCACTGCAAAAGAATCCAGATCGCTGGTTACGTTGGAAGGGTTAAAATATATGCTTCCGGTAGTCAGCATCAGGTCTGGTTGTGGTTGTCCGCCAATTCTCATAACGGGATCCCCGTGTAACGTCATTTCAAGGCATACATCACGGATATAGGACGATGTTGTATAACTCTGAAGCGTTTTCACCGTTTCCATCATTATGTAACCAATGGGTTTATTGTAATCCTGCTTCGAAATTCGCCGGATCAGTTCAGAACTGTAGCTGTCAAGCGAAGTCATGAGTGATTTCGTAATTGAGCCCAGATATCCGATGGTGCCTTTGTTTTCAATCAGAACAAATTCTTCAGCTGAACTGTTGGTCGGTTGATAAAGATCTCCTGCAAAGCAAGAATTGGCAATCAAAAATGGGTAACGCTTGTAGTTGCTGTAGTCCTGCGGATTATCAATACTGATATCAAAACCGATTCCGGCGGCATGGCCGAAGAAATTCAGAATGGCCACTCCTTCATTAATGAGATCTTTCAGACTATCGCTTTGATTCTGTTGAATCGGTGCTGTTGATGATTTTGAAAAAGTCTTGACATCGGCTCCGAAATAGGGTGCCTGAAGTGTGTCGCGGTAATGATTCAGATAATTGAGCAGGGTCATCATCTGTCCGTAATCAGAACCACCGGCAAAATGCAAAACACGCTTCATCCATTGATTGGCAAAAGGATTGGCTGGATTGAAGGGCTGATTCTGCTCTGTTTCGAAATCCTGCATTTTTTCGAGATACCATTCAACAGCAGTGGAATTGCGGGCTGCGAGCCGGCCAGTGGGTATGTGTTGAGCATAATTATTGTCACCAAGTTCTGATGTAAAAAGATTATCTGAAGGCGGATTGCCAAATGAAGGCACCAGCGTCAAACCATTATATGTAACGTTTTTTCGATAATTGTACTGAGTATCTCCAGCGCGATATCCCTTTCCAATCAAAAACAATCCATGTATGGTATCGGCAAAATAAGCACGCGCAAAACGAGTGAAATTGGTTATCCCAAGCGGATGTTTATTGATGCCGTATGCAAATTCATCATACAACAGATCAACGTCGGCAACGAGCGGATTATAGCCCGTTGTTGAGCGATAAGAAGCATAATTGTTGGCTTTTGCAAGCAACGAACGATGAGTGACAATCAGATAATCAGTGCCGGAATACGCTGCATCACCATAATTGATAAAATAACCAGAAGTGCCACTGCTGTTCACCGGCTGCATTGATGAAACATAAACCACATTGCTCTCGGCTGCAAGATACATCTGTTTCAAACCACCACTGTTCGGTACCAGGAAATTCACGCTGGCACCGGCACGCGATGTCAGAATACGACGGTGATTGGTCAGGTCATGAACAACGACCGTATCAGTAGTTGGCGCTGTAAGTCCTGTAAATGCAAAATAAGTTTTTGCTCCCGCGCCATCGTTAGATTCAAATAACAAAGAACCCGATGAGTTTAGATTCAGTTGTCGCGGATAACGGATATCGATATAGCTCAAAGTGGTAAAATCAGCTACACTTCCAAGATCATCAGGAAGAGTGAAATTAAAAACAGTTGAACCGGATGTAAAAGATCCGGCAGGCCTGCTTCTTACAATTTTTACGGGGACATAACCTTCAAAAATAGTATCAATTGTTAATCCGGCAAAATTCATCATCACATGATGATCGGGATAAGCATTGATGTAATCCGATGCACCAAGCAACATTAAATCCACAGATGCATCGGGACCGGATGCAAATACCGAAGGAGTCGGAACACTGCGGGTATATATCAACGACGAATTGATATCAAAACCAGTATCGAACCAACCTTCGCAATTGGTATAACGTGGATCGGTGATGCCGTTCTGATCGGTCTTTCCATTGAAATAACGGGCCGTGTAGTTTGTCCGTGAATTGAACCACACATAACTTTCACTGGTGTAACCCGAAAAATTCCTATCAGTTTCAATACTTACACGCCGGTTTGTTATTGATGAATTCCATGTCAGAAAGTAAATTGTCGTATCGTTAAACAAGCTGTAATCAGGATTTGGCATATCGGCCGGATTGTCATATACATCTGCATCAAAATCGCCACGGTTGCGCTTTCCATAGAATTCTATATAGTCACCTGAATTGAAAAAACCATCATTTTCGCCATGCACATAAATGTATTGTTCCTCTCCGAAAGCGAACAACTGGAACTGTCGCGGGTCGAAGGAGGCAATAGGCACTCCCGATGATGCAAGCGTTGAATAAGAAATCCTGTAAATACCATCCTGAGCAACTTTTATCTTAAAATAGGGCTGCGAATAATTAATCCATTCATTGCCGTAATTCTGCGCTTTCACATCATTACAGCAAAATAATCCAATGAGAAAAAACAGAAATAATAAATTTTTATTCATTCATCAGATACTTGGGTTAATACTGCTTCCTGTGCCTTTCGGTCTGATATTGAAAACAAGTGAAAATACATGCGAATACAAAGCAACACTCACATCGCCCAGATCGGTGAGCGCATAATCAATACTCATGATGTCTTTTATGCGGATTCCCACACCCATATTGGGCTGCACCGTGGTCACTTTTTCCCCGTCGAAATTGGTTTCCTGCTGAATATTGCCAAATCCGCCACGCAGATATGCCACATTTTTATAATTCAATTCAAAACCAGCATGCAGATCGGCACTGGCAAAACCGGTTTTCAATATCACATTTCTTTTCCCATCAAAAGTAATGTCCATACCGGCTTCGGGATATATGGAAAAGCTGTTTGAAATATCAAATTTCCTTCCCGCACCCAGCAGCAATCGAGGCATGGTGAGCTCCAGACTGTTTTCGGGAATTTCGTTTCCGGTGAGCGTAAACACTTCGCGGGTTGCATCATCCAACGTAAATGACCAGGCATTGAATGTTGAAGTAACATCGCGCAATACCGCGCCGAAACGCCAATTGTCCTTTCTGTACTGAGCGCCTGCATCAATACCAAAGCCCCAGCTGCCGCCGAAATCGCCCACTGTGCGGCGAATGATTTTCAGGTTTCCACCGACCTGCAGGTTTTTGATGGGCAGCTTGCGCGAATAACTCACGATAAAAGCATTGTCGATGGCACTGAATGTTGTAATGCGGTCATAGTCTATGTTTCCCTGGGCATCAATCAGCTCGGTGGTATTGGGAATATCATCAACTCCAAAACGGATAAACGAAAAAGCAAGTGCCGAAGAATCGCTCGTGACCGCAGCCAGCGAAATATTGTCGTATTTGGCTATGCCCGCAAAATATTCCGAATGCATCAGAAAAAGCTGACGCGGAGCTTCGCAATCGACCAATCCGGCCGGATTCCAGTAACCCGCCGAAGCATCGCCAACAGAAGCGACTACCGAATTCGACATGCCCAAAGCCCGCCCGCCAACACCGATGGCAAGAAATTCATTGGAATACTTGGGCGCCTGAGCAAAAACGGAAATAACCAAAAAAAACAGAACAAGAACTGCAATAAATTTATTCATTTTATCTTTACTTCAACTTTGAGTGAATAAACGCGCTCTGGTTTAAAAAAGTATGTGGTTTTTTTAAATTTTCCACACCACATCGCCGCTGCCGCATGAATGCGCAAGACTGCGTGCCAGCACAAAGAAATAATCGCTCAGCCGGTTGATATATTTCAATATTTCAGGATGAACCGGCTCTGTTTCATACAAACGTAAAATGGTGCGTTCCGCTCTGCGGCATACAGTGCGGCAAATATGAGCCATGGCCGCTTTCTCGCAACCCGCCGGAAGAATAAAATTGGCCAATGGCGGCAATGCCGCAGTCAGCCGGTCAATTTCCTTCTCAATAGCTTCCGTATCAGAAGCCAACAATTCCGGGAAATACTTCTTACTCCCGGACACAGGATCCACAGCCAGATGCGACTCAATCAGAAACAAGCGGTTCATCACCTCAAAAAGAAAATTTCGTGTGTCGCCGGCTTCCACTTTTTCGTACAGACAACCGGTGAAGGAATTCAGCTCATCCACCATTCCGTAGGACTCAACACGAATGCAGGATTTCGAAACGTTCTTTCCGCCAATCAGCGAGGTGGTGCCGCTGTCGCCTTTCTTAGTGTAGATTTTGCCTTCCATAGCCATTTGCAGTTTTATTCGTGTTCTTTCAGTGATTCAAGCACTTCCTGATAACTGGTAACCTTCGGGTTTTTCTCGTCGGTTTCGACCAGCCCGTCGCGCAGTCTCACAATGCGATGCGCATACCTTGCAATGTCTTCTTCATGCGTGACAACAATAATTGTATTTCCTGTTTTATGCAACTCATCCAGCAGCCCCATGATCTCCACCGATGTGCGTGTATCAAGGTTTCCGGTGGGTTCGTCGGCCAGAATGATGGATGGATTATTCACCAGTGCACGTGCAATGGCCACTCGCTGGCGCTGTCCGCCGGAAAGCTCATTGGGCTTGTGTTCCATGCGATCCGACAATCCTACATCGGTGAGTGATTTTTCGGCGCGTTCCATTCGGGCTTCTTTGCGGATACCGGCATAAATCAACGGCAACGCCACATTGTCGAGCGCCGTGTATCGCGGAAGTAAATTGAAAGTCTGAAACACAAAACCGATTTCCTTGTTGCGGATTTCAGCCAGTTGATTGTCATCAAGCTGGCTCACATCCTGATTGTTCAGAATATAGGTGCCGCCGGTTGGCGTATCAAGGCAGCCCAGAATATTCATCAATGTTGATTTTCCAGAGCCCGAAGGCCCCATCAGTGCCACATATTCGCCACGCTCAATATTAAATGAAACGCTGTTGAGCGCCTTCACAAGCACGGTCCCGACTTTATAATGGCGGCTGATGTTTTCCAGCCTGATAACTTCCGGCATGATGAAATATTTTTACAAAGCTAATGGATTTTTTGATTGAAAAAACCAACAATCAATTGAGCTTTACCTACACCCTCAACCGAAAACACTCCACCGACAGATCCGCATTTTTAATAAGCAACCCGAAGCGGAAAAAATCCATTTTCACCTGAAAGGCCGGGTGCTGCTGAAGCTCGCTCCAGCATTGACTCATTTCGCGGGAATAATAAATATCGTCAATCACCACAACGGCTTTTTCACTCAGCGCAGGCAGAATCATTTCAAGATATTCAAGCGTCGGTTTGCGGCAGTGGTGGCCGTCGATGAACACCAACCCAAGGTCTTTTTCCTCTGCAACAATCTGTGGCATAGTTTCGGAGAATCGACCTGTTTTCAAAATAACATTTTCAGCTTCGTATTTTTCAAAATGTTCCTTCGCAATGGCAGCAATTTCTGGAACGCCTTCCAGAGTAATGATGCGGCTTTTGTGTGCTGCAAAATGCATAGCCAGCGTTGTTGTACCAAACGCGGTTCCCATTTCCAGAATGGTCTTTCCGTTGACATGCGCTGCCAGTTCGGCAATCATTTCCGCTTCGCCAATAGAAGTTGAGGTCCTTTTGAAAACCTCAAAAACAGTAGTTTCTAAGCGCCCTTCACGCGATCCCAATTCATTAAACACAAGCGGCGTTTTGTCAACGCTAAGCTGTCCATGCAGGAATGCAAGCTTTGTAATCGCAGATTCCTTCAGGGCTTTCGGATAACATAATGAATGGTATATTTCGTATAACCAGGGAGAATGTACGCTCCGAAGTCCCCTGGCCTGAAAGAAATGTCGCATTGCTGCAATGATCCTACTCATAAACCAATATTAAGAATTCTCGTCCTTATCGAGTATTGATAACTGAATCCGCAACGATTCATCGTGAATGACCTGCAACAATTCACGGATAAATTCATCATTGAGATCAAGTGCTGAAGCCCGTTTCAGACGATCCTCCACCAGACTTTTCCAGCGGCCTCCCTGCATGATGGTCATGCCGGCATCTCGCTTCACAATACCCATGCGTTTTACGATGTCAATTCGTTGGGCGAGAATTCGCAAAAGCCGTTCATCGGTTTCATCAATTTCGCGCCGTAATGCCTCGAGCGAAGCATCGTGCAACGATGTCGACTGCTTGCCACACAGACTATCAATCAGGAAAACAAATTCAGCCGGAGTGATCTGCTGGTTGGCATCGGACAAAGCGCTGGGCGGATCTGCATGCACTTCGATCATAAGACCATCTGCTTCCATTTCTTTGGCTTGTGCGGCCAGACCGGCCACATAAAACGAATTGCCCGCCATATGACTTGGATCTGCAATAATTTTTATTTCCGGATAACGGGTCCGCATTTCGGCCATCAACACCCAGAGCGGCTCGTTACGGAATTTGCTTTCATTGTATGTTACAAAACCACGGTGAATAAGCGCTTCAACGTTCAATCCCTTGTTCAGCAGGCGATCGACCGCACCGGCCCAAAGCCGTACATCGGGCACCAGCGGATTTTTTACAAGAATGCGGATATTGCTTCCCTGTAGCGCGTTGGCCAGTTCCTGTACACTGAAAGGATCGGTTACTGTGCGGGCACCTACCCAGATGGCATCGAGGCCGGCTTTCAGAACAGCTTCAACATGCGCTGTGGTAGCGGCTTCGGTAACTACCGGCAATTTGTATTGATCCCTGACCGCGAGCAAATATTTCAGACCGTCGTTGCCGGGGCCTTCGTACATACCGCGCAACGTGCGAGGTTTCCATACTCCTCCGCGAAACAGATCAACGTAACCTGTACGCGCAAGTCCGGCCGCAACATCAAGGCAGAGTTTCTCGGATTCGGCACTGCATGGACCTGCTACAATCATTTTTAATCCAGGTGCTGACATGACTATCGGTTTTTACAAAGATACGGCATTTGAACCACCGTTTCCAACCAAAACAACAATTTTTTTGAGAAATCTTTCTGAAAGGGCTTCCCTCGTAAGCCATCGAAGGGTTTTGAACCCTTCGATGGCTATATGCCCGAAATCGCTTTCATTCCCGGCATAGAAACAATCCCCAGATGCTTCTTCCCGTCCACAAGAATTTCCATCGGCTGATCGAACCGCACATGACGGATAACACCATTGTCGAACAACGCTTCCTGAGCGTTGAGAAATGCAGTATTGTACATTCCTTGTTTAATAAAATCATTCACGGTGAAATAGGCCACACGGAACGAAGTGAGATTCTGAAAAAAATGCGTTCCCTGACTGGGTTCTATGTGAAAATGATTCATTCCGGCCTCGACAATCACGCGTGCAGCACTGATCTGCGACCACTTCACCGGAATGCCGAGCCATGGATCACTCGATCCCCACCGACCCGGACCAATCAACAGATAATTCCTTTTTTCATTGGACAGCGATTTGTTGAGTTGATCTATAACCTGCGCCAGGTGCAGGGTATCAGCAGCATTGAACTTATCGGGAACCACATACACCACATCGCAGATATTGTCGTAAACTCCGTTTCCAAGCGCCGATTCAGAAATAATAATACAAGCATCATGTCTGATATGTTCAGGATTAATGGTCAGATTCTCCTTATTATCAACAATTGGTCTTATCTGCAGTAAATTAAAAACTTTATGATGCCCCAGTCCATCCATATTGACGGCGAATTCAATTTCAACAGGTTTCCCCATTTCACGCGAGCTGGTTTCAAGAATATCCGTCATCATTTCGGCGAGAGGAAACACATTATGTTTTAAGAAATGATTGAAAGTGATTATCCGCATTCCTTTCTGACTGATTCCATCAACCACCCGATCATCGTGATAGACATAGGTTGAAGCAGCCATCCGGAAAGTTTTAAACTGATCACCATCGCTCACTGAAAAGCGCTCGATATGTGCATTATCATCAACTTTAGGGGTAAACAGGTTTCGTTTGAGATTGATGGCAAAAAACTCTTTCTGTGTATCTTTAAGCATCATTTCAGTCGAGCTGAGCTGAATAGCTTTTTCAGGAAAACGCGGCGAAAACCGCAAAGACATTCCACCATCAACAATATACTTTCCCAGACCAAATGCAATGCTTACAACACCGTCTTCGGCCTTCTCGGGACTGATGGGGTAAAAATTGACGGAACGCGCAACACCACTCAAAACAGGAAAATAATAATCTCCTTCGTTCAGTCCACATACTTCTTGCAGAATAATGGCCATTTTTTCTTCGTCAATCAGATTCGAAGTAGATGTCATATATGCCTTGCTTTCCTGATAATACACCGAAGCATACACGGCCTTGATGCATTGCATGAGCATTTTCAAACGATCGCGGTCGTCGCCCGTGTTCGGAATCATATACGTGCTATAAATGCCTGCAAATGGCTGATAATGACTATCTTCGAGCAGCGAGCTTGATCGTACCGCCAGTGGTTTTTTCATCACCCGTAAAATGGATTTCAGATCAAGAATTGTTTCATAATTCAATTCTGCTTCGAGAAAACGGCTTAAAATTTCTTCATCATTACCGGAAGCAATAGCAAAATCATACAAATCGTTTCGCTCCATAAATTCGCTGAACACATCGGTAGCCAGTACAACCGTTCGGGGAATGGTCAGTTCGACACTGCCAAAACGATGAGCCAGCTGATTGCGTTTTAAAATATTATCTATGAAAGCCAGTCCGCGTGCTTTTCCACCAATGCTGCCCTCACCCACCCGGCTGAACAAAATATATTCATTATACTTGTTTCTATCGAAAGTAGCAATAACGCCGCGTCCACGCACTCCACGATACTTTGCCATTCCTTTGTACAAATAATCACGCACTTCATCCAGTGAAGCAAAATCCTTTGAATTGGCCTGTCTGAATAGTTTTCCAAGCGAAAACAAAGCACGGGCGCGCAGCCATTTCGAAAAATGATTGCGATCGATATGATATTTCAAAGACTCATCAGGAATGCTGTAAATCTGTTCCTGCAAACTCTGCAAATCGCGGGCGCGGGCCACTTCTTCGCCGTTGGCCGGATTCACGATTCTAAAATCGCCAAAAGCCAGATAATCCAACAAAAAATCGGTAAGTTCATGCAACAGGGTCTTGGAAAATTTATGCACAAACTTCACCTTGATATCATTGATCAGATCCTGGGTAATGACATCTGAAGACTGTAACAAAACAGGAAAATACGGATCATCGGCCTGCACAATCCGACTGAGTTCAATTCCGGCATTTTTATCTTTTATATTGTTGCGGTTAAACGAAATATCCGAAATCATCCCCAACATGTTTGATTTGTACTTTTCATACAAACTCAACGCCTGTTCAAAATTGGTTGCCAGCAGAATCTTTGGTCTGCCGCGCAAACGCAATGTACGTTGATGTTCGTTCAACCCTTCACTCATAAATGCGCGCGATTGCTGAATAACAATACGATACATGTTGGGCAGGTAAGAACTGTAATAACGCACCGAATCCTCAACCAACAAAATACACTGAACACCGACCTCACCCACATCAAAATCGGTATTCATTTTATCTTCGATCAGTTTGATGATGGCAAGTAAAAGATTGGTATTGCCCAGCCAACTGAACACATAATCAACGCCACTCAGATCCTGTACTGCAAGTCGCTGAGACACTTCACGGGAGAACGGAGTTAACACTACAACCGGAATATTGGCAAAACGTTGTTTAATAACTTTTGAAAATTCAAATGGATTCTGATCCGAAATACTGAGCATATTGATAACAAGATCCACCCGATCGTTTTCCAGAATCTCAAGTGCATGTTCCGCGCTATGGGCTTTAAAGAATTTTGGAGGATACCGCAGATTGAGCGAAACATATTCCTGAAAAATAGCTTCGTTAATGCGACCATCTTCTTCAAGGATAAACGCGTCATAAGTGCTGCAGATAAGCAATATATGCTCAATCCGCCTTTCCATCAGATGTTCAAACAAAGTATCCTGAAATTGCGCCTGATTCAGGTCCGGCTTGTTGTGCTGTTTGGTCATAGGCATCAATCTGAACTAAAAATAACTGTTTTTGAAAATGACTGCTCTAAAGTACAACATTTAATGGCCGGTCTGAAATCATTGCGGAAATTTTTGTGTATTTGAATCGTTGAAATGACTACATTTGAATCTGAAAAACAGAAAAAGAAAACAAAATTCAGTAATCAAACGTGTGTAATAGTTTCAGTTAACTTTGCAGCAGTGGAGAAAAACAAAAAAAAATCTATCAAGGAATGGGCGGCCGATGATCGTCCCCGGGAAAAGATGCTTGCCAAAGGCCCCGAAGCACTCAGCAATGCTGAGCTGTTTGCCATTCTGATTGGAAGCGGTACAACCAAAAAAAGTGCCCTTGAACTAGCCAGGGAAATGCTGGAAAATGCCGATAACAGTCTTAAAAAATTATCGACTCTGACCATTCATGAAATAAAAAAAATTCATGGAATAGGTCCGGCCAAGGCAGTCACCGTAGCTGCAGCACTCGAAATTGCGCGAAGGCGTGAAGGAGAAAGCATTGACATAGAAGAACTTGTTTTATCATCACGAGATGCACAAAAAGCCCTCCTGCCCATGCTTTGCGACAAACAACATGAAGAATTCTGTATCATGGGGCTGAACCGTCGAAACAAAATCATTTTCAAAGAAAGAATCAGCATGGGCAGCATGGTTGCTACTCAGGTTGATATACGGAAAATAATCAAAATGGCTCTGGACACACGATCACTAAGTCTTATCCTTGGACATAATCATCCTTCGGGAAATCTCAATCCAAGCGATTCGGATATAAACCTCACCCGACAGATTTATGAAGCATCGGCATTATTCGATATCCGATTGCTTGACCATATCATCATATCACAGGATTCCTACTACAGCTTTATGGATGAAGGAATTCTCAATACTTTCAAAAAATGAAAATCGTAACCATTGTTGGCGCAAGGCCACAAATTATTAAAGCAGCTGCGCTGAGTCGCGAAATTCAAAATCATTTTAATGATGAAATAAAAGAATTCATCATTCACACAGGACAACATTATGACGATAACATGTCTGAAGTTTTTTTTCGCGAACTCAGCATTCCTGCACCAAATGTAAATCTCAATATTGGTTCTTCCAGCCACGGTGAACAAACCGGCCGCATGATGGAAGGCATTGAAAAAGTTTTGACTGAAAACAAACCCGATGCACTTGTAATTTACGGTGATACCAACAGCACACTGGCAGGCGCTGTGGCCGCAGCAAAGATGCACATACCCGTTTTTCACATCGAAGCCGGATTACGTTCCTTCAATAAAAAAATGCCAGAAGAAATAAACAGAATTGTGGCTGATCATTGCTCCACACTGATGTTCTGCCCAACCAAAACAGCCATACAAAATCTTGAAAATGAAGGATTCCCGGCAGGCCTGATGAGCCCCTATTCAATGGATAAACCCGGCGTTTTTCACGCTGGCGATATCATGTTCGATAACTCCGTTTTCTTTGCCCAAATCGCCGAAAAACAATCGAAAATTATTGAAGATCAGAATCTGAAAGATATTCCGTTCATTCTCGCCACGGTTCACCGCAACGACAACACAGACAACGAAGACAGACTGCGAATGATTTTCGACGCTTTGTGCCTTGCATCCATCAACACCAAATTACCGGTTGTTTTCCCGCTTCACCCACGCACAAAAAAAATGATGGATGCATGGAACATCGGCAGCAATATCCCTGCAGGAGCCGATGTTCGAATCATTCCACCGGCATCTTTTCTTGATATGATTCTGCTTGAAAAAAACTGTCGTCTCGTACTTACTGATTCAGGTGGCGTTCAGAAAGAAGCATATTTCTTTTCTCGCCCATCCATCATTCTGCGACCCGAAACCGAATGGGTCGAAATAGTTGATCTGCGCGCAGCAAAGCTGGCCGATCATTCAGCTCCGGAAATTGCCGCTCAGGCCGAAGCCATGATCAATTATCCACCCACCGAATTTCCACCCGTATTTGGCGATGGTCATGCTGCAGAATTTATCTGCGAAAAAATGCTGGAATTTTATCAATCCTTGTTGCGAAAAAATGCAATAAAAAAATAATGAGCATTACGATTCTGACATCTTTTGACAACGCCAAACTGCGCTACACCCTCGATTATATCTTCGATGAACGGCTTGGCTGCGGATATGTACTGAATCCTGAAAACATCAAAAACAATACGGCCATTGTTTCTTATGGTACAAATCATAATCAGGGACTACTGATTTCAGACAGTAATTTCCTTCACCCAAAAGGCGTTTCGGCTCAAAAAGCGGAAGTCCTCATTGATGATAAAAATAATATTTGCCTGTTCCCTGCAGAAGAATCAGCTGATTTTTCATTTGATGTTTTTGCTGCCATATTTTTTATGCTGAGTCGCTACGAAGAATACACCAGTCTTGAACGCGATCAGCATGGACGTTTCGATTTGCAACACTCCCTCGCTTATAAAAACAATTTTCATCTCCGAGCCGTTGTCGATGAATGGATTATTATACTCCGAAGCCGGCTTCTGAAGCGCTTTTCCTCTGTTACTTTCAAAAAAGAATCGCCATCTTTTGCTATCACAGTCGATGTTGACATGTTGTTCTCCTACCGCACAAAAGGATTTCTGCGCAACATGGCCGGCTGGGCACGCGATCTTGTCAAAGGCAAATTCCAGGCGCTTTTTGAAAGGCCCCTTGTTTTACTTGGTGTGCGAAAAGACCCCTTCGATACTTTTGATATCATCGATAAAATCAGTCGCGAATTTCATGTACCAATACTATTTTTTGTTCTTGCTTCTCAGCAAAGAACAAACTTTGACAAAAACGGGAACCTGCACCATCAAAGAGCTGTGAAACAATTGAAAAAAATATCACGTGAATCACTGATAGGACTTCACCCCTCTTATTATTGCCTTGATGACGATAACAAACTGATAAAGGAAAAACAAAATCTCGAAAAAACCATTGGGACATCTGTCACAGCCGCACGCCGGCATTTTCTGAGAATGAATCTGCCTCAATCGTACCGGCAACTAATCAAAGCCGGCATTACAAACGACTACACCATGGGGTTTGCTTCAGGCCATGGATTCAGAGCCGGAACCACTCGCCCTTTCAGATTTTTCGATATTGAATCAGACATCGTGTTGCCCCTGATTGTACATCCTTTCTGCATCATGGACGGCAGTCTGAAGGATTATCAACAAATGACACAGGAAGAATCACACAGAGAAATGCTTCATCTAGCCGAATATATACAATCTATCAATGGACATTTCGAAATGCTGCTGCACAACGAAACGCTCTCTGAAAGCGGCCGATGGAAGGGCTGGACGCAAATCATCAAAGAAACCATCCGTCAATTTCAATCATAGCAAAAATGATACGTTTTATAAAAAACGAAAGTATCAGCAGAGATTTATGGGATAAAGCAATCATGCAGTCTCCGCAACCAATGATGTATGCCATGTCCTGGTATCTCGATCTGGTGACACCCGGCTGGGATGGCCTGATTGAAGATAATTATCAAGCGGTAATGCCGCTTATTGGTGCAAAAAAATTTGGAATTCACTATTTGTATCAGCCCCCATTCTGCCAGCAACTTGGTGTTTTTGGAAAAAATACTTCGACCGATGTTGTAAAAAGCTTTCTGCTGGCCATTCCGCGTAAATATCGGTTTGCCGAAATCATGATGAACGAATCAAATAAAATCGACTTGACCAACGCTGAAATGCTCACTAATATTACTCTTCAGCTTGGTTGTGCTATTGAAAACATCAGAACCGGATACAACGAAAATACCCGGCGCAACATACGAAAAGCAGAACAGAACAAACTTTCAGTTTACAAAGGATTTGATATTGAAAACATCATTTCACTTTTCAAAACCAATAAAGGTGAAGCGCTCGGCAAAAACGAAAGCTGGTATTCAACACTGAAAACGCTGTCCTATCAGCTACGTCACCTTAGTCTGGCCAACACTTTTTGCGCAATGAACCAACACAACGAAATCATTGCAGGCATCCTGCTCGTTGAATTCAATGGGCGTGCAGTACTGTTGTTCAGCGGCTCCGGTAGCGAAGCGCGTGAAACCGGCGCGATGCATTTCCTGGTCGATTCAATTCTGAAAGACATATGCACCTCGCACCAGATCTTCGACTTCGAGGGAAGCAACAACGAAAATCTCGCGAAGTTTTATCTCGGATTCGGCGGAAAAAAATCCTCCTATCCGTTTGTGCGGATTAATCGATTGCCTTTTCCTGTGCGGTGGATGAAAGGGAAAGGTCTTGATCATTCACAAATTTCAGCCAAATGAAACTACTTGATGTGTTCGATAAAGACCCTGATAACCAAACAGGTTGCAGTAATATTCTGATGAAGTGTTTATTCTCTTTTGTAATTACATATCTTATTCTTTTGATCTTTTCATTAGTATCGAATAACAAAGAGAGCCAACAATGGTTGCCAATCATTTTATTAATTGTAAACCCAATTATTTGTATTATTAATAGCATTTATATGTTTTTACTTTTTGCGTTGGGTTTTGATAAAGGTGGGATTTCCGGCATGTTGTTTATTCTGATTGAGAGCATATTTCTTATTGCAATATATTCAGGAATTAGCCTTGTTGTAACCAAGTTGTCTGTAAATGTATTGTACGAAATTGAAAATGGCTCAATGTTGAGAAGAAATGTCTTTTCAGAGCATTTTCAACTGCTTTTCACATACTTCCTGCTGACAATATTTCTTGTTGCACTTTGGAAAATATTAAAAAAACTACCTGAGTGCCGCTGTCAATCCATTGCCCTACTTTTGTCATCCTGAGCCCTGCTGCTGTTACTCTGAACCCCGCCGCTGTCATGCTGAGCCCAGCCTGCTGTCACTCTGAGCCCAGCGTTGCGCAGGATAAACTCCGTCGAAACGTTGGCAGCTGGGTAAATCCGTCAAAGTGTGAATTGCGGGACTCAGGATGGCGGCCAGTTGCCGAAAAAATCATAAAAAATTTGCGGAATACAAAAATAGTATATACTTTTGTAATATACCATTAAAGTACATCATGAAAACACTTTCATTAAAACTGGATGAGAATATTTTTCTGGAAACGGAAAAAGTATTATCTGAAATAAAAAAGCCACGCAACCGCTACATCAACGAAGCGCTGAAATTCTACAACGCACTTCAGAAAAGACGTTTGTTGTCAAAGAAATTAAAAGCCGAATCGGGATTGGTGGCCGAAGAGTCCATGAATATATTGTACGAATTCGAAAACTTCGAAGACGATGAAGATTAAGCAGTTCGATATCTGGATTGCCAATCTGGATCCGCGTTTTGGCACAGAAGCCGGGAAATCACGACCTGTTCTGATAGTACAGTCCAACCTTCTGAATGATATTCATCCATCAACTTTGATTTGTCCGATAACGACCAATGTTCAGCCAAAGGCAGAAATACTGCGTGTTCATTTAAAGAAAGGTCATTTCGGACTTAAACAGAATTGCGACGTAATGATTGATCAGATCAGAGCCATCGATAACAAACGTCTGATGAAACGCGTTGGCCGGATTTCCGATTCTCTGATTGAAAAAGTGAAGGAGAATTCTGCCATTGTGCTTGATTTGACAAAAACCTGAATAACATGAAAAAAGAGGCGCAGTCTCCCACGCCTCTTACCATCTTACCAAATCATAAACAGATAATTATTTTCTGATCTCAAGCTCCTCGATGAGCCTTGTTCCACCGGCATATTTGTCAATATAAAAAAGTACATACCGGATGTCAACACAAATACAACGCTGCAGTTCAGGTTCAAACACAATATCGCCCGACATGGCTTCCCAGTTTGCATCGAATGCAAGACCAATGAGTTCGCCATTTCCGTTAAGCACCGGAGAGCCACTGTTTCCACCGGTTATATCATTGTTTGTCAGAAAACAAGTAATCATTTTACCATTTTCGCCCCACTGTCCAAAATCTTTCTTTTCATACAGTTCTTTCAATCTGGCTGGCACAATAAATTCATCATTATCAGGATTTTCTTTTTCCATCACACCATTGAGGGTTGTTACATAATCATAATCAATGGCATCGGATGCACTATAAGACAACACTTTTCCGTAAGTCAGGCGCAGAGTGCTATTGGCATCGGGATAAAAATGTTTTTCAGGATGCATTTCGCGCAGACCCTGCACATATAAGCGCATTCCCTGATTCAGCTGATAATTGAGCGGATTGATTTCGCCCACCAATTTGTTATAAATTTCATAAACCTGTATAGCTGCCTCATATAATGGATCTTTGAGCAAGACATCCTTTGTCGGGTTTTCCAAAAAAGCATCCATTTTGTCTTTGTTTGAAAAAACCGAAACCAAAAAGGCAAAATCCGAATAGAGGGCATAATCGTTTTTAAACTTATTGCTGATGATGCTGAAAAACGCCGGATGATATTCGGCAGGAACATCGGCTGCATACATAGCAGTCATAGCACTGAACAACTGCATTTCGGTCTTAAAATCAAATGTTACGAAATGGTTTTCCGAAACTCTTTTCAAATACGAAACCATATCATCAATCTTTGTCAGATTGGGCTTATCGGAAGACAATTCAGCCATAAGAGACCGGAATTTTCCGGCAAAAGAAATAACATCGCTGCCACGGAAAAATGCTTCTGAAATATAATACTGCACTTTACGCAGAGAGCTCAGCTTTTCAATAGAATTATGGGTTTTGATCAATGCGTTTTTATAATAACCAAACTTTGGAATATCATCGTTATTCACCCAAGTTTCAAAATCATCTTCAAGGATTTTTTTTCGTTCAATGACATTGTTACGTTCAATCCCTTTATTCTGCCCTATGTAATATTTCCAGTAATTAGCAGTGGTTGCATATTTGCTGGCATATCGCAGTCTAACCTCATCACTGGCTTTCATATTGGCATCCATGAGAGCAAGTTTCTTTTCGCGTATTTTAACGATGGAAGGATTTACATAAAGGTAATTTGACGCAACTTCTTCACTGGTGATATAGCGCGATGTGCGACCAGGATAACCAAACACCATGGCAAAATCATTTTCCGTTTTTGGTTTGATTGAAACCGGCAGAAAATGTTTCGGTTTCATAGGGATATTGTTTTTGCTGTATTTGGCTGGTTTTCCATCAGGACCGGTATAAACCCTGAATACACTGAAATCGCCCGTATGACGCGGCCACATCCAATTGTCAGTATCGCCCCCGAAATTACCGATTGAAGATGGCGGATTCAATACCAGTCGCACATCGGAATAGACTTCATATACAAAAAGATAATACTCGTTGCCATAAAAAAACGGCTTTACATTGGCCTCCTGATAGCTTTCAGAAACAGCATTTTTTTCAAGACGTTTCGATATCCGACCCACAATTTCATCACGCTCCATTTCGGTAGCTTCGTACGGAATCGAATCCAGAATCTGCTTTGTCACATCCTCGATACGGGCCAGAAAACGGACATTGAGATTGGATGCCGGAAACAATTCATCGGCCATTGTTGACGCATAAAAACCATTGGTCAAAATGTCATTATCCACTGTACTCAACGAAGCAATGGAAGCATAACCACAATGATGATTGGTAAATATCAATCCCTGATCCGATACAATCTCGCCTGTACAGCCACCACCAAAAATAACAATAGCATCTTTCAGACTTCCGTTGTTGACCGAATAGATTTCTTCAGGGGTCAGATGAAGTCCCATTTTCTGCATGTCGGTATAATTCAACCGATCGATAAACATCGGCAACCACATGCCTTCATCGGCCCTGGATTGAAAAAACAATGAAACAAAAAGAAGAACCCCGGCAATTTTAATCCTGTTTTTCATAAGTCAGATAATGGTGCATTTTCGTTTCGCAATATTATAACATTTTTTTCACTTCAAGCCATTCCAAAGCCAATTTGCGTGTTATTTTCGACAAACAAAACGAATTTAAAAACATAACCTATATTATTATTGCTATGCACTTTGCATTTTTGGGACAAAAACAAGAATGCCGCTTCATGTAATCCATAAAGCGGCATCCGAAATGATCAACCAACGCCTTTATTCTGCGCCAGCCGTCATAATCATCCGCGAAATACTACCTTCCGATGTTTTCACCCGGATATAATAAACACCTCCGCTCAAAACTCCTGCATCAATGGCTGTACGGCTGAACCCTTTTGGCATAGTGCCACTGAACAATACTTCCAGCAAACGTCCGGTATTGTCAAGAAGTTCAATACTCACATTATCAGCAGTTCCCAATTCTATATCAACAAACATCGATTCAACTGCAGGATTTGGATATACATTAAAACTAAAGGTAGGTTCGTCCAATCCTGTGTGATTTGCCAATGCAGGAAACACAATATAATCAACCCATGCAGCATCATCACCATCGGCGGCAGTATAATCCTTCAGATACTTCCATGTAAATGTATGCTGACCTGAAGTTACAGGATACGCTGCCCGCGACCAGCCCTGTTCTCCATCCCACCAATCTTTGCTTGAGGCATCAATCAGAAATTCAAGATAATCCCATTTCTGACTGTATAGACTTCCATTCTCACAACTTACTTTATAATAAAACGAAATAGTGTCATTCGATGCCACATCCCATTCAACCGACATGGTAGATGTCTGCTCATTGGCAATATCGCCTGACTGCGAACAATATACACCTTCGTATGGATTATTGGTCGATACAAACCAGGGTGCATTGCCTCCGGTAGTCCATGCATATTGGGTCAGATCGCCAGTCTCATAATCTTCGTCAACTATTCCAACCTTCATTGTAAATACTTTTTCAACCTGATAAAAACCTGTTCCCAGCGTATAGGTCAATGATACAGCCGAACCCAGAGTAGCGCCAGGATCAACCGAAATACTAAAGCCGGCATCATGTGTTAAAGCAGGAATCATGTCCCCTATATTATCGGTTCCATTGACAATGCTAATGCCAGAACTTACGCTTGACAAAACTCCTGTTGCAGCCGGATACATGGCATGTCCGTTGTTCAAAGAAGCAATCAGAATGTTGACGGTTTCACCCGGATCGAGTTTGCCATTGTTGTTGCCAGCTGCATCATCAATCACAAGCCCTCCTATGCTAAGTGAAGGCGCATTAATTGTCATTCCGAAGGATGAGTTCCATGTATCGGCCCCATCTACAGTCGTCAATCCAAACAAAACACTGGTTTGATCAACAACATCACTGCCTACGCTTACGGCAAAGGCATTGTTCATTGGCTTGGTGGCTCCGGCGTTGATGGCACCATAAGTTTCAGTATTATCCGTAATGTTTATCGCCGGGTTTGTAGTTGAAATAGTAGCAATTACATTAGCTGCATTGGCAACTCCGACATTATTCAATGTTACATTCAAAAGGATGTCCTCTCCAAAATCCGCCTGAGAGTTATTGTTTTCGCTGGCATCGTTAATACTGAATGTACTGTAAATCACATATGGACCCGTAGCTGCTATTACCGGCACTTCGCCTGTATAGGGAAAATAATTGTATTTGGTGGCAGTTACAACCAGTGTGTCAATGGATGAGAGTGCGGTAAAGCTGATGGTAGCAACGCCCCCAGACACAATTCCGGTACCGATTATACCATCATTCAATGTAACCGTAACAAATGCATCTTCAGTATTGCAGTTTACAACCAATTGAGCAGTGCCAATTGGAACCGTGGCAAGATGTGTTACCGTCATGGTTTTGGGCGTATCGGTTCTGATCATCAGCGAAGGATCGCCAAATATAGTCCAGGTATCGGTCATTTCATAGCCATCGCTGCCATAGCTGTCGTTCATTTTCATGCAACCGCTCATGACAATTCCACCAAATGTGTGTTTGATATTCCCGGCTGAAGTTTCGCACAAAACATTCACCATCTCATCCTGACCTTCCATGGGCGGAGCCCAATCCTGATTGATAGTGCTCATAATCGTTGCCACAGCGCCTTTGGGTGTTGTACCATTGCGGGCACGCAGCCATGCCTCGGCAAAACAAGTCTGTCCGACAAAATTACCATTGACACAAGCAACAGAAATGATAAAAGGCCATTGTGTTGTATTTGTGAGATTGCCAACATCGGTATTGTTAAAATCTGTAGTACTGAATGAAATATCACTACCATGACCCGTATATAGCAAAAGACCGGCCCCGGCATTTAAAACGGTTGAAACATTGGCAGCAGTCGGATCACCTGCCGCATCCAATCCGCCCTGAGAGCCATCGAACAATTCATATTTGGTTTCATATTCATAATTGTCGCACTGAGTCTGCAAGTTGCGGATGTGCTCATAATCATACTCGCCTTCATCACCAGGACCCTGACTGGAAGCGATACCGAGCACCCTGTTCAACCAGTTGTTGCTGGTGTTTGGATTCTGCTCATACGTAAGGGTACGCAAAACCTGCACATCAACATCTCCTGTGCTTTCAGCTGAAAAACGACCTACATAAAATTCAGGATAATGGTCACTGCCCGTCTGGTAGGCATAGGCATTGTCTGAATGTCCTGCCACACCGCTCGTTATTGGTGGTATATCACCTCCATCCCCAACAAATAAAAGAAATGTCAACCCGTTTGTGTTATAATAATTTGTCACATAAGTTTTAATGGCTGTGCTGGTGGTCCCGGTCGTTGTCGTACTGACAATTTCTGTCGGAAAACCAATTCTGTTTTTCCATTGAACATATGGTGCCATATTGGCCATGTATTCTGGCTTACAGACCACCAGAATTCTTCCGCGCTCAGTAATCGGAGTGTATTTCACCTGACTGTAATTGATGAAATGCCTGTTGTATAATTCATCAAAACTCTCATCAACTTTTGAAAGAGTTTTTGTGCGGTTGAATGCATTCAATGCCGAATTATCTGAATCTTTGTAAACAACGATGCGTATGGTTTTGACTACACGCAGCGAACGAACGGCATGATCGTAACGAAACGGATACACATGCAGCGCCACTCCCCTGTAATCGCGCATGATATATGGATCGGAAAGACTGGCAAAAGCGCCTGGGAAACTGCCATTCTGCTGATAGGTACGTCCCCACGTGTACGCAACACTACTCGGATCAATATCTCTGCTCAGACTCCCTTTCGAAGGAATAATTTCAACATTGCTGAAATCGACATAATCAGCTGAAAGTACTTTTACCTTCATATCAGCTGCATCGGGAACTATCAGCGAATTCGAAAAACGACACAAAGCCGGCTCACCTGCTGTGAGTAATGGAGAAGCACCGTCCATACTGACTTTTTGTTTCACACCCTGCGATGTTTGCACATCACTCATGTAAAAACCCTGAAAATTGTATTCAATAACAGTTTCATCAGGCGTTGACGAAATGACGGTGTACAATGGTTTACCAGCATCGTTGTTGAGCGAATGATAGGTCTGGCTACTCATGGAGCCCATCAACACCATCATCAGAAATGAAAAAATAACTGTTTTCATGCGTTGGGGGATTATTTGATTACTGCAAAAGATCTGGAAAAATTAACCTGATCACCATTCAGATGAACAGTATAAATACCAGGTTCCCATTCATAAACAGAAACCGGAAGATATAGACGACCACTTATATTGTGATAATTTTCGGAATAAACCAAACGACCATCCGATGCAACAATCGTCAACTGAACATCGCCTGATATAACCGGAGCAGTTACTGTGACAAAGCCATTCGTAGCCGGATTCGGATACACCAGCAAATCGTTTTCTGCTGAAGGCAACTCAATATCTGAAGTAACGACATACATAGGTGGAAAAACAATGTAATCGATCCATGCGGCATCATCACCATCATAATAGGAGTAATCTTTTATGTAAGACCACTTTAGTGTCTTTGTGCCGGCGGTAATCCAGAATCTTTCCTGCGACCAGGCAAGCTCTCCGCTCCATTCGCCCATGGATGTTCCGTTGACAAAGAATTTAAGAAAATCCCAACCCTGCTCGCTCGAAACCTTTTTGTAAAAAGACAGGGAATCATCGGAGAGAACATCAATGGTAATTGATAAATCGGATTGCTGGTTGTCGGTAATATTTCCTGATTGTGCGGCAAAAGATCCTTCATACGGAGAACCGGATGTAATAATCCAAGGTGCTCCACCCCCTGTTACCCATTCGTATTGTGTCAGATCACCACTTTCCCAGTCTTCATCTATCTGCCCGATGCTTCTGTTAAACGTCTGGCTGGCCTGATATACCGACAAAGCACTGAGATTGAGTGTAACACTGGCGGCCGTTCCCATAGGAGCCGATGATGAAACTTCTACGGTGTAAGTCCCTGTTTCGGCTATACCAGTAAACAAGCTATCGTGCTGCCATGCTGCTGAGGTTATGGTCAGATATGGGCTGACAGAACTCAATAATGCCGAAGCATCCCATGCATGTGAATGGCCATTATTGACAACCTGAATATTCATGGCTACCGTCTCACCCGCATCGAGCTTATTGTTTCCATTACCCCCCACAGCATCATTGATGGTCAGATTAAGAATCTGTAACAAAGGCGCATTGATTTTAAGATTGAAATCCGATGACCAGCTATGACCACTGCTGTCTCGAATAGAAATCTGGAAAGGAGCCATATACTGATCGGGAACCAATGTGTCAATTTTCACTGTAAAAGCATTATTCAATGTCAATGTATCGTTTGAAGCTATCAAACCCCAAAGCCCGATGCTGTCAACAATTTCGACATAAGGATCAGAACTTGAAAGGATAGCATACACTGTGGAATCATTCTGCAAACCATAGTTTTTCAATCTGACATTGAGCCCGACGGTTTCCATGATGTCGGCTTGCTGATTATTATTGGCAGCTGCATCATCAATGGATTTGTTTTCCATCAGCACATACGGGCCGCTTGGTGTCTGAACAACAAACGAAGAAACAAAAGGTTTACGGAATTGTTTTGTCCCAACAATATCGGCAGTTCCGGGAGTAGTAAATGGGATGATCTCAATTACAACATTGCCTGTAGCATCGGCCATTCCGGCGCCATGCCATACTCCATTTTGCGAAACACCAACATAGGCGTAGGGCTCTGTTGAAACAGTGATAGTATTCTGTCCAAGCGGAACCAGAGCAGGATGTGTAACAGAAAGCTGAGAAGGCACACTAAGATACACCATAAGCGAAGGGTCGCCCATCAGATGATAAATTTCGCTGTAGTAGTCAAACGAAGACGGGGAGCCTTCAAGTACGGCAAGGTTTCCGGCAAGAATCATCTGACCCTGCGAAACAAACCATTCGCTGAACGGTTCACCGGTAATATGCCATGTACGGTCATAAGCCCCAAGATTATTGGCATCGTAAACAGGATTGGCATTGATAGTTGTCCTGACCCCAACACCCCAATAAAAATCTTCATCCCAATAAGTACTGTTCGACCCGCCGATATATCCTATGGCCCCTTTCATGGGTGTACGCAACAATGCTTCTCCAAAACATTCCGATTCATAGAAAGTATTGGTGGAACAAGCATTTCCAATCATCAGCGGATACTGGTGGGCGTTGTTCATGGATGGAATGTCTGTTTTATCAAACGACGGATCGCCCCACCCATCGCTGTAGCCATGCGCTGTATAATTGGCCAGAGCCACACCATTGCCAATTTCCGTTCTGATGATTGCATCATCGCTTGCACTGGCCGGATACAGATGTGTCCATGAATAAATGCCATTGGTGGCATTGAAATAATAAGTTGTACCATAATTGATTTGCCCGTTTGCATGCGTTGGAGCCCATGAAGCATCGGCGCCTGCAATCATTACAACTGTATCAAGCCACGATTCGGAAGGAAAAAGATATTGTTCGTATTCAAGAGTTTTATCAATCTGAGGAAGCAACTGATCGACATTGGTTGCGCTGAAACGACCAAAATAGGCATCAGCAATCATATCGCCAGTAAATTCAGCGTAATACATATCGGTATAATGTGAGCCCGCTGTTCCGCTGAACGCCGGGATCTGAGCCACATCGCCAACGATCAGTATGAAAGTCGGAGCAGGATCGGCTGTTGTTGCGTTGTCATATTTTGCCTGCAGGTAGTTGCTGATGCTTGTGGTAGTTGTTCCAACAGCCGGATTTGAAGTATAGGCCTCATCAACAATAAAACCCTTCTTTGTTTTCCATGCAATAAATGGCTGCAATGCATCATGAAACATGGTGTCAGCAACAATAATCATTTTTATGGGATAATGCGACGCCGTATCGCGCTGATGTATGAACGCTTCATGATTGATTAAGCGCGCTACAGGTCCTGCAAAACAAACATCGGCATATTTTTCCGACAACTGATTGGTTAAAACTGCATCCCCACCAGGAAATGAAATATTGAGAATCAGTTTGTCATACACACGCAGAGTATTTGAAACCGGATTATAATCAAAAAGATGGATGTCGAGCGAAGCCATCCGAATATTGCGCAAATTACCATGAATATCAACTGCAACCCTTTCATTCTGACAAAAATCATTGATTTTATATGCTGCATTATTGTAATAAAAGGGAATTTCACCCGTATGACTTTTCGATACACCTGGCTGATAGGGCATAAGCTGATAGGCGTTTCCGGAAATTGAAGAAAGATCGTAATCAGTATAATGGCTGTAATCAATATCAACAAGCACCTGAGCATTTTCGGGCACCTGAATGAGCCGGCTGATGGCGGGTAAAAAAGGCATGCCGGCTTCGGTCCGGGCAACCATTCCCTGAACAACCATGGAATTAAACATGCCGGCTTCGGTTTTAATCACCGCGATTTCAAACTGAGGAGCCGTAACTTCAATCTGAAGTCCGGCAGAACTCATGTTTAAAACTTTTACAGCTTCAGCATCTAAAACACGGGACTGACCAAAACCCGCATAAGTCAGCATGATGGCCAGAATCAGAACGAGAGAGCGTTTCATAAAATTTGCTTTGAAATGAAGACAACAATACTTGAAATATGTTGCAATAGTAAATAAAAATAGTTGATTGTTGAAAAGTTTTTATTGACACAACTTTGCTAATCCGTATATTTGCATCTTTAAAACGGTAAAACTTAACGATTTAACATGAGATTATCATTACTGACAATTCTCTTTTTTGTTTCCCTTGCAAGTCAGGCAAAACCGCAAAATAACAATGTGGATCGTCTGACAATAAATGGGTACTATTTCGGCAAAAATCTGGTAGTCATCAATCCCTTGAATGGAGACCGTTTTGCCGTTGAATCTGTTGAAGTGAACGGCAACCCCACGACCGACGAAATCAACTCGAGTGTTTTTGAAATTGATTTTGCCGCAATGGCGCTCAATCAGGGCGATCCGGTCAGTGTCAGCATAAACTATTATGTCGGAGCCGAAAATCCAATTGTTTTTAATCCCGAAGCTCTCGAAGCTGCCAGCAATTTTTCATTCAAAAGCTCTTTTCTCGAAAAGAAAACCGAAAAAATAGCATGGACAATCGCCGGATCGCCAGGCACCGAAATGTTTGAAATTGAACAATACCGATGGGAAAAATGGGTACGTGTTGGTACCGTAAATTCCAAAGACAGCATTTCATTAAATACCTACTCCTGCAAAATTATTCCACATTACGGGAAAAATCTGTTTCGTGTCAAACTGGTCGATCCCAAAGGAAATATTACATACAGCAATCCTGTTAAATTGCAGAGCAAAACACCGGAAGTGATGCTTGTAAAAACTACCGTCGAAACAACCATTGAATTTACCGGCGAAACATTGTATCAGATTTATGATGAAAAAGGCATACGCCTGCTCAATGGCTCTGGATCTAACGTTGACGTATCTTCTCTGATGGTTGGAAAATACTGGGTCAATTATGACAATAAAACCGAGCTTATTAAAAAAAAATAAACAGCAAAAACGCTGTGAGTAATCCAGGCCCGGCTCCTATTCCACTTTTTACAGATCGTATTCCCGACTCCGTTTTGCAGAGTCAGGTTTTGGCACGCATAACCAATCCTGCACTTATCGACCAGGGATACACCAATCTTTGCGGAATGGCGGTCTGCGCCATGACATTGGCCAAATACGATGCTATCGGCTATCGGAAAATCATGACAGGCCTCAACGACAGCAATAAGGCCGAGTACAACCAGTACAAACTGAAAGTTCCTATCCGCATTACAAAAACAGATGAAAACTTTTTCAGAAAAGGAAAACTGCCCGAAGCTGATTGGTTGCTGCTGGCAACTATGCGCAACAAATGCAATTACATTCTGCCGTATGGCGGCCGCATGTGCAAATGGTACGAAAAAATCGCAGGTAGTAATTTCCCTTCGGAAGTAAGACGTACACTCAAAAAAATGGGCTTCGAAAAAATCAGCGACAACATGAACGGATTCTGGCCCATACGCAAACCGGCGCTGCAAACACTGCAAACACTTGATTCAGTTTTCACTCAGGGACACACACCCATCATTCTCATCAATACACGAATGTATCACAAAGGAACTTTTTCGGTGAAATCAAACCACTTTGTCATCTACAACGGAAATCTTTCCTTTGACAATGAAACTGATAAAGTTACTTTCAATGTCTGGACATTCGGATATGGTGCGGGCAAGACCATCACCTGCTCCATGGAAGCATTCCGGAATAATTATTTCGGTTGCATTGTGGTGAAAAAACCGGGATAAGCAATATATAGGGCCTGCTGAAAAAGTCTGAGGTGCGCCATATTCGAGGCGACAAGACG
>DAOPKE010000007.1:0-8800 GCA_035390965.1 Bacteroidales bacterium
TGATGGAGAAGATTGGCCTGCCGATTACGTAAAAGTGAGAAAAGTTACGGATTAAGTCGGAAACATTAGTAATTTTCCATTTCAATTCGGTAGCCCGTAAGGGCTTATATATTAATAGCAATAAAATATATCGAATTCTTGCCCGTAGGGCATGAACATGCGAAATTTCCTGCAAAATATACAATGTTAATCCCCTTAATCTGGCCCTGCTGAAATTTAAACACACCATAAAACGGAAGAAGGATAAAAAGTAAGGATAAAGTGTGATTGTTTTCGATTATAAATCACGAAAAAAACTGGCACTAAATTTTTCTTACACCTGCAAAAACCAGTAACACCAGCAACACCATTATGGTTCCGAGACTTATTATTAATGCGGTATAGAAGTACTTTGGTCTGAACTCAAAAACAATTGTGTTGTTTCCTGCATCACTCATGACTCCCAAATGAAATCTGTTCACCAAAACCGGTTCCCTTGCTTTTCCATTCACTGTTGCGGTCCAGTATTTATGCCATGATTGCAGATAACAAACCAATGCCGGTTCCGGTGTATTTACATTGAATTCAATTCTGTTTGGATTATACGAAACGATTGCAATGTTGACATCATGTACGTTTGAATCCTGTACTGCATCTGTGTAATCACAAAATGAAATGCTATCTGCAATACCCATTAAAGAATAAGGTTTCGTGCATTCTGAAACATATACTGGTCTGTGTCGCAACGCAGCAGAATATATCTCGGGAAAAGAAATCTCCATAAGTTGAATGTTTCGGTTTACATAAGAACTGAAACCACCATGAGCAAATTGTCCGTAATAATTGTTTAGATTCCGCCATAATCCATATCGTCTTACACTGATAGTATCGCAATGCTGTATTACGTCAGTAGTCATGTCTGGCTGAGGATACTTTTTTTCAAAGTGTTGATTGGCAAATTCATTCAGTTCACTGATTTTTAAATCAGGACTATACACAGTATAAGGTGCCAGCATTCTGGCTGTCAGACCTGCATCCAGTACAACAAACACTGCAATTATGATCAGGCGGTTTTTCATTGATTTAAAAACCATCAATAAACTAATGAACAAAAATAGCAGCACAAGTGCGAGAATGGATTGAACAAATTTAAGCACTCCGATGCTTAATGAAAAGTCGCCGGTTTTTACACTTTGTATGTATTGAAACATCGACCCGGCGCTGATATCAGCAGTTTGAAAAATCGAAAAAACAAAAAACAATGCAGCAGGAATCAATATCAGCAGCAGAGGTTTATTCAATTTTGCTGGATTGTCATTCTTTTCTATGCTTTGCAGATAAAAACCTGCAGACAAAATAAAACCTGTAATAACAAACAGCCGGAATGCCGAAGGAAAGCGAAAAGAATCGAACAGTGGCACATAGTGATAAAGAAATTCTCTTAAATAAGTTTTTTCACCGACGGAAATAATAAGACAAACAAGTGAAATCCACAGAATGGTTTTTTGAACAGGATTTTTCCGTTTGAAAAGCGACAGTATAAAAAAGCAAAACATGAACAGACCTATATATCCATTGGCCATCGACAGGTCTGTGCCAAAATGTTCAAATCCTTTGATGGTTGTTAATGGCAGTATGAACGAAATGAAGGATTCCAACGAAAACGGGCTTTGCAAAACCTGTGAAAGCATGAGCCCGTCGGCTCTGTCTGAAAAACTGTAATTGTCAAAAAAGGTAACGAGATAAAGACACGAAAGTCCTATGGTGAAAACTGAAACTAAACCATGCAATAGTGTGTAATTCCAGAATTCATTGCTTTTTCTTTCCTTCAGTAAACGGATGGCCTTGACAAAATAAACAATAGCAAAAATATAGGCCAGTACAATGACAAATGCGGGATAACCGCCACTGATCATCAGATATAGAAACAATGAAAGGAGCAGTGCCTGCCATATCCTGCGTTCATGCTGCATCCGGATATAAAAAATCAGGACAAAAGGAAGCCATGCCGCTGAAATAATCCAGTAAATATGTTGTGCATTGCCGATCATGAAACCGCTGAAAGCATAAGCCACTGCGAGAATAAAAGCAATGATCCCGCTGAATTTGAATGAACGGCCAAGAAAATACATGCCTGTTGCTCCGACCCAGACATGAAAAATGTAGTCAACCGTCAGCATTTTGAAGGTATATCCGTGAAAATAGGTCATGACAAGGGTTACCGGATAATACAATGTGCTCTGGGCATCACCGTAGAAGGGATATCCAACATGCTGATATGGATTCCAGAAAGGAAAAACACCATCGGCAAAACAGGTGCTGATGAAATACTTCCAGGGCATGGTGCAATCCAGCGCATCCCATTTCAGCGGATGAATGAAAAATGCTGCCTCTTTAAAGACAATGACAATAATCAACAGCAATAGCAGCGGCGGGAAAAGCGCCCTGAATGTTTTATTGGTAAGAAGCGACGATACAATACTCATAACCGGATTCCTGAAAACCAACATTTCTTTTGTGAGTAACAAAGATAACAGACTTTTTTTTGTGCAGGATTTGCAACTTCAGCGAATTCTTTCCATTTATTTGGTCAATTCAAAAAAAAATCGGACATTTGCACCCCTAATTAAACAAACACATATGCCAACAAGAATCAGACTGCAAAGATTTGGTAAAAAGGCCGCTCCTTATTACCATGTCGTCGTTGCTGACAGTCGTGCACCACGGGATGGTAAGTTTATTGAAAATCTTGGCATTTACAATCCGCTGACAATCCCGGCTACCATCGACATCAACTTCGAACGTGCCCTTTATTGGGTAAAAACCGGGGCTGCTCCCAGCGACACTGCCCGCGCTATCCTTTCCTACAAAGGCGTCATGATGCGTCATCACCTCAATGTAGGTGTTGCCAAAGGTGCCATGACTCAGGAACAGGCCGATGCGAAATTCGAAAACTGGCTCAGCGAAAAACAGAGCAAAATCGAACAGAAAGCAAGCAGTGTTAAACAGGCTGGTATTGACGATAAGAAAAATCGTCTTGCCGCTGAACGTAAAGTAAAAGAAGACCGCGACAAAGCAATTGCTCAGAAGCGTCAGGCCGAGATGAAAGCCGAAGCTAAGGAAGAAGCTGCTGTCGTGGAAGAAACTCCTGCGGTTGAAGAACCTGTAGCCGAAACTCCTGCTGTTGAAACTCCTGTAGCTGAAGCACCGGTAGCTGATGCTCCTGCAGCTGAAGCTCCAGAGACTGAAGAACCTAAAGCCGAGTAATTCCGGTATCCACCCATGGAAGGACTTATCCGTATCGGAAAAACTGTCAAAACGCATGGGATTAATGGTGAAGTTCTGATAAAATTTGAAGCCGGCAAAACTCCGGCAAATGAAAGTGAACCTGTATTTCTCGATTTTGAAGGAATACAGGTTCCTTTTTTTATTGATTCGCTTCGCAGCCCGATCGACACAGAGTGGTTTGTGATATTCGAAGAGGTCAATGATAAAACCAAGGCCGAAAAACTGCTGGGACGCGCAGTATATGTTCATCAGGACAACCTGGCCTTAAACGAAGATGAGTTTTCGCTTGACACGCTTACCGGCTACGACGTCATTGATAAAAAACAAGGTCGCGTCGGTGTGTTATCGCTTATTCAGAAAGGCGCTCAGGATATGATGATCATCGACAACAACGGCGAAGAAATATTAATCCCTTTCGTAGAAGATTTTCTTGTTGAAATTAATCCCGACAAAAAGCAAATTATTGTCGAAACACCCGATGGGCTGCTGGATTTGAACCGATAGTTTTAAAGTTATCAAAGGGCTAAAACCCTTCGGTAGCTTAGTTCCATTCATTATTATTGCAATTAAAGGTAACTTCTGCTATTATCAAAGATGTCTTATCTTTGCTTTGCACAATTACTTTTTCTGCGTCAATCCGCATCAACAATGGATCCTTTCCGGTTTAAACAATTCGCTGTTTACGATCATCACTCGACTATGAAAGTCGGGACAGATGGCGTAACGCTGGGTGCCTATAGCAGCCGGAACGATTTCCATTATGCGCTTGACATCGGCACCGGATGCGGACTTATTGCACTTATGCTGGCGCAGAAATCGACCGGGAAAATTCTGGCCATCGATATTGACGAGCCATCCGTAAAACAGGCCGCGTCAAATTTCGCTGCTTCGCCCTGGAGCAGCCGGCTGACAGCCCGCTATGTATCGGCACAGGATCTTGCGCTTGAAGTCGGTGGAATTTTCGACCGCATTGTGTCAAATCCACCCTTTTTCAGTGATAGTCTGAAATCTTCTGATACCCGCCGGACCAATGCCCGTCACAACACTGCTTTGTCGCACCGGGAGCTGGCTGCAGCCGTCAATCAGCTTCTGTCGCCCGATGGTTTTTTTGATGTCATTCTTCCGATTGACGTATCAATATCTTTCGAAAGCATCATGTACTACTCCGGCTTGTTTCTGAAGGAAGAACTTATTCTGTATTCGACAGCCGACAAGCCGATCCGCAAAATCATGTCGTTTGCGCGCAGCTACAGTGGTGTTTTTAATTCAGCGAATCTGATTATACGTCAGGATGCGCAGCATCACACGCAGGAATATATTGATTTTACTGCCGATTTTTTCCCGGGACTGAAATAGGAGAGTTTGCCACGATGGCACGAAGACACTTATTCTCCTTTCCTGTCGCGGATTTTCAATCCGTGACAGGACATCGACTTAGACGAATGCGCTACCAGAAACTGAAATAGAAATACAATCCCTGCAAATATTTTCTATTTTTGAATTATTAATATTTATCGTTCATGAAACTCATTGCAGTCATTTTTGTTTTGTCTGGCCTGATTGCTTCAGCTCAGTTTGACACGTTGATTCTGAAAAGGAATCTGGCTCATTATGGCTCCACTCCACGTTATCAGGTTGACACTTTTGCCGATGACGGCAATATGACTTATCCACCTTTTTTAGTTGGAACAACGGTATTACCTGGTACTAGAAATCAGTTGGTATTGAAAAATTACAATTTAATCCTTGATAGCGTCAAATTCAGTCCATGCAATGGTGAGCCGCCAATTGTTGAATTAAATATTGATGGTTTGGCTGGAGCTGAATCAAAAGAGAGCACTTTCATCAATTCGGAATTTTTCAAGGTACAGTCTTTAGACTTATGGAAAACTGGTTTTACAATCAATATTAAAATATGGGAAAATTGCTGTCATCATTTTTTATGTGATGCAGTTGTGATTGATGATTCAATCCTTTCATTGGTATATTATCCTTATGGTTGGAATTACTGTGCTTGCGATTGTTGCTTTGGGCTCACCTATTTCTTTAGTTTCATGGGCGGCCAGGAAGAAGAATTTATTAAAGTTAAGTGGGTAATGATTAATGAATGGCCCGAAACCTTATTACCGCTTTCTTTTATTCCTGAATAATTAATTATACAGATAGATTCGCTACAGAGAACAGTGAAATACTATTACAATTGTGTCATTATGATTGTTGAAAAATTAATTAATGTTCAATATATGAACATTGTTCACTAAATTTGCAGTGTTCAAAATATGTAATTATGAAAAACAAGGAACTCCAGGAGCAGCGCATGCGCGATTATTTTATTCAGGCCTGCAAGGATCTGCTCAAAGGCGAAGGCCTGCGTAGTGTGAGTGTTCGCAGTGTGGCCGATAGGGCAGGGTATTCCTTTGCCACCATGTATAATTATTTCCGCGACATCAACGATTTGCTTTTTCTATGTGTCAACGATTTTCAGAACGAATGCAATGAGTTTGTTGCGGAGCGGGTGCACAAACTGCCCATGGGTGAAGCCCGCTTCAGAAAAGCCGTGCAAGTGTATGTTGAGTTTTTTGTTGAGTATCCAGGCATTTTTGAATTGTTCTTTATGGCCCGCAAAGGCGATTTCGGCAATCGGGAAAATATTCTCGAAGTCATCAACAATTCGCTGAAAACCGCCACCATAGATGAATGGAATTACCTGATCAAACAAGGAGAGATTTCGCGCAGCGAAGTAAACAACAAGCTTTCATTGCTACAGTCCTGGGTCACGGGCGTTTTGATTCATTATCTCAATCGTCTGCAACCTGAGTCGTATGAGGAATTTCAGAAAACCATCAAACGCGAAATAAGGCAGATTCTACCGCCGGGGCAGGATTGATTTTTTGATGAAAAATTGAAATTATTTCAGGTTTTTCAGTATGCTGCTCACCTGTGCAATTACCGATGATCGCTCATCGTTGAGGATTACAAAATCAGCTTTTGTTTCTTTCCATTCGGCCTGTGACTGCAGCTTTTCGCGTTCCATGAACTGCTCCCGGCTGCTCCCGTTGCGTTTGTACACACGCTGTATGCGTTCTTCAACGGGCGTGGAAACTGTGATGACGTAATCAAAAATCTGTTGCATTTCTATCTCAAAAAGCATTGCGGCTTCAACAATAATATTGCATTGTTGTGAATCAATTTCGTCTGAAATATTTTTCTGCAGTTCCGGATACAGGATTCTATTCAGTGCAGCATAAATGCCTGGTTTATTGAAATAATGGTCAGCAATTATTTTGTAATTGATCGTATTATCATCGTTTCTGATTGCTACTCCTAAAAGTAGTTCTACCTGCTTTCGGATTTCCGGAATGTGATAAAGTTGTTTGGCCATTTCATCTGCATCAAGAATTTTAAAACCAAAAGTTTCAAAAACCTTTGCTACAGTCGATTTTCCACTGCCCAGATTTCCGGTAAGGCCAATTTTTATCATTGTTTCAAAGGGACGAATTCAGGCGTAATCTTCAGAATTTTATAGCCGGGTGGTGATTTAACGTTGAAAACAAGACTTTTGTCAACTATCTCGCTTTCAAGCACCAGATTCAGTTCCGGCTCCTTTTCGTTGGCTGGTGCCATAAACTCAGTTTCAATAACTCCATCATAAATATGACCAAGGATCGTTATATTGTAATGAAGTTTTGTTTGCAGATTTACAACAGAATGCAGGGGAATAAGAACGTGAATTTCGGAAATATTACAACTGATTTTCTTGTTTGAAAACGGAGCAATTTTTACTGTAGTACGCACTGTATCGCATTTGTTGTTTATCAGAATCTGTTGTGTTTTTACAGAGTCGATATTTGCAATTATTTCGGCAGGTCCTGTTATTCTTACAAAACCGGGAATTATTTTAACCGGTCCGTTAATTGCACAGTGTTCATTTTCCTGCAATCGAACATCTACCTGTACCGGAACATCTTTCGAGGGGTAGGAAATACAGGAAAATGAAAGGGAATCGTTTGGAATATTTTTAAGACTGATTCCGGCAGGAAGAACATCAACCGTTGATTTCAGTAAATTCTCAGGCAATACACTTAAAAAAAGCGAGTCGCCCTGTTTTAGTGATTTGAAATCCGATTTTGACAGTTGGATAACATAGGGTCGATCGAAGTAGAATCGGATAAGAGAAAACCCTCTGCCAGAGACTTCGGCAACTATAGTTGAATCCGGCTTGTTGTTTTCAGGAAAAACAAGGTCTTTGTATTGGACAGTAAAAGTTACACCAACAGTGTATTCACGGTTCAGGTGGTTTACAAGCCATAGCAGGCCTGCAAGTGAAATGCAGATAATTAAAATCCTGAACTTGTTGTTCATTGTGAACAGACATTATTTCTCAGCCATTTCTTCAGCTTTGAATTCCTGGGCGATTGCGTTTTTCTCCAGTTTGAGCTTGCCTTGTCCTTCTGTTTCAATGATTGCAGTTGTGTCGTTTATTTCAAGGATCTTTCCATGAATACCACCAATAGTAATCACGCGGTCACCTTTTTTCAGACCTTGACGGAATTTATTGATTTCTTTGTTCTTTTTCGACTGCGGTCTGATGAAGAACAGCCAGAAAACAACAACAAGAAGAAGAAGCATTATCATGGTGGACCATCCACCGCTTGATTCACCGTCGGCTGATTGTGGAGCCATGAGCAAAATGTAAGCAAAATTCATATTTGTTTTTTTTAAGGTTTTATTACGTTGGCTTTTATTGTCAGAGTGACATCTCGTTCCGAAGCATTGGTGCTAATTCGGATTTCTTTGTTGTTGCGCCCTTTTTTACCTTTACTGTTAAAAGCCACTTTAATCACGCCTCCGTCGCCCGGGGCTATGGCGCCTTTTGGGTATTCAGGCACGGTGCAGCCACAGGTAGCCGAATGTGAAGTAATCACAAGGTCTTTGTTTCCGGTATTGGTGAATTTAAAGGCATATTCAACTTTTTCTCCATCCATTATATCGCCAAAATCATGTTCGGTTTTTTCAAATGAAATCTTCGGTCCATTGCCGGTTTCATCACCATCTGCTGTGGCTTCGTTGTGAACAATATCCGAATTCACTTTGTCATTTTTTGAATTCGAGCAGGATACTGCCAATATCATGATCGTGAAAAAAATGCTGTAAATCAGAATGCCTGGTTTCATCTCTGTTTTTCTTTTTGGAATACAAAAATACAAAAAATCCTTCAATTTTAATTGAATAAATTCCTTCACGGCACCTTTATCTGCGCGCAAGCTTCATATCTGCAGCGTTTTTCGTTAACGTATGAACATACATCATCATTGAGCTTCACGTAAACCGTGACACGGTCGCAGCTTTTTTTGAACCCGGGATTTTGTCCAGGGCTAATATCTGCCGCGCCGATAGCGCTTTTTGAATTTCACGTGATGGCAAGTCGTAGCTTATTATACGGCTTCTCCACCAAAACCTAAACTACTTAACCTTAATCTTAACCTTAACCTTAACCTTAACCTTAACCTTAACCTCGCCGCTTCCTAGTCTT
>DAOPKE010000007.1:8900-14058 GCA_035390965.1 Bacteroidales bacterium
CTTAACCTTAACCTTAACCTTAACCTTAACCTTAACCTCGCCGCTTCCTAGTCTTCCGCCAACACAATCAGCATATCCTCTTCATTGAAAACAATGGTGTTTGATTTTTTGGGATTCATTACTATGCCATACGCCTTTTCGGGATTGTTTGACTGAGTCATTATCCGATAACCGAAAGCAACCTGTCCACGATCGGATGCTGCAGCTGAAATCTGATAAAAGTTGTGGTTTTTCCCTGGTATAACATAATCTGTGATGGGCTTGAAATAAATTTCTGATCCGTCGGCATCGAGTAAATCATCTATAACTGGCTTTAAATCTTTGTTTTCACTGATCATTGATATGAGAAGACTTACAAGTTTATCACTTACAATAAAGTCGTTTTTTCTACTGATACGTGCCAGATCACTATTTTGAGGATCAAGCATTTCGCTTACAATGTTTGTATTGTAGTTGTTTTTCTGGATGATATCCCTAACAAGCAGTAATGATACCAGTGTGTTTGCATCTGCTTGTTGTATGCTTAGATCTGGTTCTGATAAAATCATCACATAATCAGTATTCATCAGATTCAGATTTTCGAGAAATTTTCGTGAGGTGATGTCACCGTTGTGGATGTTGATTTTCAGATGTTCTGTTTTCAATTCTTCCGCTTTGCTTTTGTAGTTTTTCTGAACATAAATATTCAGGGTCGATCCTTCAGGAAAATAATTGGCAAGTTCATGAATAATCATTTTCATGCGGGGACTGTATCCCAGAATAGTTGTATGAACCGGTTTGTGGATTTTTTCTGCAACAATTGTTGTCTTTTCTTCTCTTACCGCCTTTTCCGGATGACCGTTAACTGCAATTGTATCGTCATCTTCCGAAATGGCAATAATCTTGTCTTCGGCTGCCAGTATATAGTTCATCGGAGGATTCAGTTTTGTTTCTCCGCTTTTTTTCTGAACTCCTATAATCGTGCTGTCTTCAAACATTAATTGTATGTCGCGAAATTGTTTTCCGTTCAGATTTGGAATATGTGAAAAATAAATTTCGTCACCATCAAATCGCAGCAAATCTTCTATGACAACACTGAGCCCGGGTTGATGAGCAACCTGAACTGTCAGTCGGGCCATCACTTCTGATAATTGCAGAACGCTGATCTCATCCCGACCTATCAGATCAAGAACTTCGAGTGTTTTTTCATCACGGATTTCGGCAACAATGTTGAATTTTTCTTTTTTCCTTCCTGTGTTATTGATAATTGCCAGTGCTACTTTGATGATGAACAAATCATGCATCTCTTCTTTTTCAGGCGGTAAAATGATAATTGACCGGGCTTTGTTGTAATTGACCATTTCGAGGTCTGCGTTCTCTAATGGATCGCCCGACCGTGTAATTATTTTTGTGTTGAATGTTTGAGGAACTAAACTTTTAATCTGATCCTCCATTTCAGATTTTTCCACTTCAGATAATATCACAATATGTGGCCGATGCTGATTCTGATTGGCAATAGTCAACTCACCCAATATAGTGAAAATTTTTGGTGACCATCCAAGAATAAGAGTGTGTCCCGACTCCAGAACTTTTGACCTTCCTTTACGCAACTCTTCAAGCTTTTGATCAAACCCTGCCGATATGATACCAATCAAAGCCGATACAATGAAAATTCCACCAATGGTAACAATAAGCATGACCGCACGAAAGCCCCATCCTGTGTCTCCGCCCATGGTTCCGGCATCCAGTGTTCTCATCAGTGATTGCCAGAATGCTTCGACAAATGTCATGTGTTCGGTGTCTTCTGGTAATATTCCGAATGCAGCTATGATGGTGGCAGCAATAATAACAAGCAGAAGCGTTGCAATAGCCAGCCATATTATTACTGCAAGCGGTCCACGCGACATCATTGAATCAAAGCGGTATTTCAACTTTTCGGCAAAGGATGCTTTTTTCATATGTACTTTATTTTCTAATCAGCAAAGCAATATTCTCAACATGATGTGTATGCGGAAACATGTCGAATGGATGAATTTCTGCAACGCTGTATTGTTCTTTCATCAGTGCTATGTCGCGGGCTTGTGTGGCGGGATTGCAGCTGACGTAAATTACTTTTTCGGGAGCTGTATTTAAAATTTGCGCCACCACATCGGGATGCATCCCGGAACGGGGCGGATCGGTAATGATAACATCCGGATGCCCGTGTTCGGCCATGAATGAGGCGTTCAGCGTTTTTGCAATATCACCACAGAAAAACTCGGCATTGGTTATCTGATTGTCCACTGCATTTTTTTTCGCATCTTCGATGGCTGTCGGCACATATTCAATGCCTACTACTTTGGCTGCATGAGGCGCAACAAACAAAGCAATGGTGCCGGTTCCGGTGTATAAATCATATACTGTTTCAGTTCCTTTCAGATTAGCCAACTGGCGTACCATGCGGTACATGGCCAATGCCTGTGGTACATTCACCTGATAAAACGACAGCGGCCCAACGCTGAAATGCAGATGCTCCATGGTTTCGGTAAAAGCGGCAGGTCCCGAAAACACATGAAATTCCAGATCATTCAGCGAATCGTTGGCTTTGGTGTTTACTATATAAATCCACGATTGTACCTCAGGTAGTTTGGTTTTCAATGCATTCAGATAATTTGTAATCATTTCCTGATCATCAAAACCAACAATTACGGTTACCATCCAATGCCCGGCTGAGCTGTTTCGGATCATCAGATTGCGCAGAAATCCGCTGTGTTCTTTTCTGTTGCAAAATGTCAGATTCTGCTGCAAAGCCATATCCTGAGCTGTGTTTCGGATAGTGTTCATGTAATCGCTCTGCAGATAGCATCGATCGACTTTGAAAATTTTATCGAAGCGTCCGGGTAAATGAAATCCCAGTCCGCGAGGTTCGGCATTTTCTGCATGGCGCTCTTCATCAGTAAGCCAGCGATTGTCGGAATAGGTGAATTCCAATTTGTTTCTGTAATGGAATTGTTCAGGTGACGGAGAAATGGGATATACCTTTTCAATATTGAGACCGCCCAGGCGCTGCAGATTATCGGTTACCTGTTTCTGTTTCATAGTCAGCTGCGCATCGTATTTCATATGTTGCCATCGACAACCGCCGCAAAGTGTGAAGTGTGAACACTTAGGTTCAACGCGGCTTTCGCCGGATTTATGCAGTGTACGCAGAAATCCATCAGAATATTTTTTTTTGCTTCTAACCAGCATCACATCAGCAATATCGCCTGGTACGGTGAACGGAACAAAGACAACCTTTCCGTCGTGATATCCGATGCAAACGCCTTCCGATGCGGTATCGGTGATTTCAAGATTTTCAATTACGGTACCATATACTTTTGAGGAAGAAGCCATAATCAGGCAAAATTAAATTTCAACAATGTTTCAAGTTCGGTCTTTCCGATGTTTCTCTGCATAATGCCATGTTCAACATAGGTAATATGCCCCGTTTGTTCTGAAACGATAATGGCAATGGCGTCGCTCGCTTCGGTGATTCCAATGGCTGATCGGTGCCGTAGTCCAAGGTCTTCGGGAATATCGATCCGGGTTGATACCGGCAAAATACATCGGGCAGCAATAATCTGATTGCGTCTGATAATCAGTGCGCCATCGTGCAGTGGTGAGTTTTTGTAAAATATCGATTTGATAAGTTCCCGTTGAACCTGTGCCTGAAAAACAGCACCGGTAGCCGCAATTTCTTTTAATTCATTTTTTAAGGAAAGAACAATCAGTGCGCCGGTTTTTGTTTGACTCATCTCAAAACAGGCCTCCACCACTTCTTCTATGTCCAGCGCATTTCGGCTGGTATCATTTACTTTCCAGAAAAGAAAACGCCGGCTGCGTCCTGTTAATATGTTTTGTGAACCCAGCATTGTAAGGAATTTTCTGATTTCCTGCTGAAACACGATTACCAATGCAAGAACCCCCACACTGATGAATGCTCCGAAAATTTCACTCAGCAAATGCATGCCACTCAGATCCACCAGTTTCCATAATACGTACACCAATACAATGCCTACGCCAACGTAAACGGCCGTGGTTCCGCGAATCAGCATGTAGAACTCATACAGCAAATACCCGACAATGAGTATGTCGAGGGCATCGACCCATCTGAAATGAAAAAGCTCGTTGATAAAAAGGAGCATCGGTTTGTTTTTTGCAAAAATACGAATTTAAGGCATAGGGCACGCAGCATGGGAAATTCGAATTTAGAGCATTTATTTGCAAAACAAGTATATCCTGCACTGGGTGCACGTCTCCAGCTTGTAACCACGTAAAACGAGACAAGGTCGTCACTTGACCTCGACCTTAACACTCTTGTAATGTCTGTGACTTTGTAACGATTTCCGCTTCCAGCGGAATAAATTCCACGTGTAACGTCTGTAACGACAGTAAATTCAAGCCCGCTCGTAGAGCCACCTCGGAATAATGCGAAAAATAAAAGCTGCCAGTCTCCACCTGTTTGTCACATAAACCACTTTTCGCTTGCGCTTGATTGCAGTGAAAATCTGACGTGCTGCTTTTTCAACGGGGGCTACCCAGAAGATTCCGGCTCCTTGAGCCATGGCGGTATCGACAAATCCAGGCCTGATGTCTGTAATTGTAATCCGGTGTTTCAATTTCGAGGCTTTTTGCCGAAGCGCTTGCAAATAGTTTATCTGATATGCTTTGGATGCTCCATACGCAGGTGCAAAGCGGCTTCCGCGCAATCCGGCAATGGAGCTTATGGCAACCAGATGCCCCGACTTCTGTTGATCGAAATAGTTGAAAACGAAGTCCACAAGGCATGTCCAGCCACACACATTGACATCGGTTGCCACTTTTTCTTTTTCATAATCCAGTTCGTTATTCATATATCCGGCTCCTGAACTTAGCACCAACAAGTCAAGTCCTCCAATTTCAGAAATGAGCTCTTTCAAATGAATGATTGCATTTTCGCAATCAGTGACATCCATTTGTTTTATTTGAATGGCCGGAAATTCCGCCTTCAATTCTTCAAGCAATTGCATCCGCCTACCGGTTACTCCCACGCTGTATCCATTCGCAGCACACAGCGAAGCCAGTCCCCGTCCTATTCCCGATGTAGCGCCTATGATGATTGCTCTGGTCATCCCGACAATTTTTTGTCATGCAAAAGTACAATATTGAAATGTGTTTTATG
>DAOPKE010000007.1:14158-29668 GCA_035390965.1 Bacteroidales bacterium
GTCATCCCGACAATTTTTTGTCATGCAAAAGTACAATATTGAAATGTGTTTTATGAACAAAAAAGAGGAACCAATTTGATTCCTCTTTCTTTAATAAATGTGAAGGTAGATTTGGCTTTAATCTTCGGAATAGACAGGTGAAATTACAATACTGATGAGCACCTGATAGTCCGATGTCTCATTTTCCTCTGATGAATATCTTCGTCCTTTAAGCTTCAAGGTGTAGCTGCCGCTTGGATTCAAAAGATATTCTTCAAATTCTTTTGGGTTTTCAATGAATAAGGGCAGCATTTTCCTGTCTGCATTATTGCATTCTTCGTTTGCATCTGGCCCTGAGGGAATTCCGAAACTTTTTTGTGGATCAATTGTTTCCGAGAAGTCTTTAAGTTCGCCGGATGCATCGCGTTCTTTACCCCAGACTTTTCCGGTTGTTTTATACTTTGTGTTATCGCTGTACATTCTTATGTTGTCAATTATTTGTGATTTTACCCAGTATTGATTATTCAGATAAACGACATTAGCATCGCTTGTTTTCCGATTGACAATTTCAGCACTGATGAACCAGTCGTAGCCGGTTGTTTGACCTTCAGTGGTTTTATCCATGATAATCTGCATCTGATCATCACTGCTGTATTTTGTGCTCCAGTATTTATAATGGCCTGAGTACTGAATGGGTTGTGGTTCACCGGCGCTGTTTTTCGCCGTGGATCCTGAAAAAATTCCATATTGGAATCCATTGTTAAGAATGTTTGCTCTTTGTTCAGGGTTTCTTAATTTTTCAATACACCCGATGCATGAGTTGAAAGTCATTTTGCATGAAAAGGTTTCTGTTAATTCAGTTTTTTCCTGATCGGTAAATGCAATGTCAGAATTGGAACTGGTTTTTGATGTGACAGTTGCTGTTATATTTCCCGTGAATTTCTCAGTAGGTTTTTTATTGATTTGAATGATTGCTTTTCCCGTTGCGCCGGCGCTTTGTCCGCTTGGGAACATTCCATCAAAATACACAAGCAATTGTGCTGAACTGCTTTTGTCATCGGCCTGAAAAACGGCTGTTGCTCTGCCTTCGCTGTTGGTTTTAACAAATTCGTTTAGAAATTTTCCACCGGTGCTTCCGGGTACCTGCGTACCGCAAACGGTTCCACCCTGCAGCATGATCAAGCGATTTTTCAATGGCTGTTTGTCGCAATCAAGAAATGTCAGATTCACCCGGATTACTTCTTCTGCTTTTACGGTTTGCTTTTCCGGTTCAACAATAATGTGGTCACTTCCGATAACAATATTGACCGATTGATCTCGTTTCCGTATTTCAAAATTTCTGATGATATTGAATAATGGTACAAAATTGTTTTTGGCAATGATGTATCCAATTGCGTCGTTGTTATTTACCGGTGCGTAGTTCGATGGTACTGTCATTGATGCCCGCTTCACCACTTCACGGCTTTCTGCTGTTTGCAGTTCAAACTCTATCTGTTTTTGATTGTTGATTTTTATTATACGGCTGGTTATAATATAATTCGGGTTTAAATGCGAATTGATTGCGCCTTCAGGTGCTGTAACAATGGTGCTGAACACAACCGGATCTCCGCTGTCCGAAGTATCCTGAACGACATGGCAATCCAGAATTGTTATGCAGCCGATGCTTTTGTCATTGTCATCAAGCCCTTGTTTGAAAAAACCTGGTTCAACGTTTAATCCAAACGCTTCTTCCGGCGAAACTTCCGGTTTGATATCATAGATAATCAGTCTTGGTCTTGGGCAATCATCGCATTTTTCCTGTGCCTTGAGGGTTGAAATCATTGATGCGAACAAAAACATGGCTATGCCATAAAGAATTTTTCTCATGTCTGGACAGATTGGTTTATTTTGTTGACTAGTGGGTTGATTTGTTATTCAGGACAAATATAATACCAGATATTATAATATCAAAATCAATTTCTGCCGCTTCACACACAGAAGTCAATGTGAATGCAGGTGTTAGGGTTGTGAAAAATTCTCAATCAGGTATTATCGGTTAATCAATCTGAATTTTCTCTCCCAAAAACTTCGGCTTCTTTCCAAATGCAAAATCCAGCAACACTTTCACACGGGCAAATTTCTCGCGCAGTTTGGTCTTGAAGCTATTGTAGGCGCTCACTTCCGCCGCATTGTATCCGACTGCGTCCAATCCGAGCGAGCTGGCAATGTAGAGTGCGCGCCGGTTGTGGAATTCCTGTGATATGATGGTGAAACTCTGTTGTCCGAATATGGCAGACATGCGATAAACCGAATCATAGGTGCGGAATCCGGCATAGTCGAGATAAATGTCTCCGGCTTTCACACCGCGTTTCATCAGCTCGTCTTTCATGTCCTGCGGTTCGTTGTAATCGCTCCGGCTGTTGTCACCACTAATTACAATCTTTTTTATTTTCATGGCCTTGTACAGCTCAACCGCAGCCACAATGCGGTTCTTGAAAAACTGATTGATCTGTCCCGATTTCAGATATTTCGATGTTCCCAGCAGTAATCCGGTTTTGTTGTATGGAATCGTTTTCACATCGCTGTACACACGTTCGCGCGTGTGGCTGCTGATGCGCACATTGGCAAATATCACCAGCCCCAGCATGAGCAGTAGAAAGATGAGAATGAGGCGGGTGAGGCGTTTGCGGAGCATATTCTGATATTTTTACTCGCATGAACGGAAAATTTCTTGTTTTATTTCAGATCTGTATCCGATTTCAGCATCCAGCCTTTGATGTGTGTGGGTTGCCCGGTAAATGATGGGTAATAACAATTCATTTTTCCGGGATTGACATCCATAATCACATATACCCAGTCAACACCTTGCTCTTTCCTGGTGCCGAGCAGTTTCCCTGTGGCACATTTGCCATATTTTGCTATGCTTGTTCCAGAATAGTGATATGGTGGGCAATCGGTTTCATCCAGCATGTAGCATACCATTCTCAAGTGAGCGCTGTCATTCACTATGGAGAAATCCATGCTGTCCTCAGTCAATGAATCGGGCTTTTGAGTAAAGGAAATATTGCCTATTGTCTTAATTCGGATAAATGAAGGTATGTTGTTTTTGTAGTGCGCAGTGTAATAGTAGGATAGATGCTGCGGATCGGCACAACATCCCGAATTGTGAAGTGTAAACGAGACCAGTCTGTTATCTTTCAACGCATACTCTTTAATTTCCTGTACATCTGAAAACACCTCCATGTAATAGCTCCCCATGTTGATGAAGATTTTGGTCATCATTGGTGAACCGCCCGAAGGGCCGTAGTATGATAGTCTTTTACTGAATCTCCGTTTAGGTCGATGGCAAAAACCGTGTTTACAAAACTTTCCAGAGGTAAACTATAGTAAGGTAGAATTTGCTGAAGTTCTTTGTTGCTTTTAATAAAATGCATATTTTGAAATGAATCACGATCGGTTTCGAGTTCGCTCAGTGGTGTATTAGTAGCAAATTCGTCAGTTATGTATTCTATGCTATCATCCCATTCAAAAAGTTTTTCGCACGCTACCGAATCTTCAAATTCCTTTTGACTCAGCGGTGTATGGGGCTGCTGGCCGCTGGTGAAGAGGAAAGCGAATAATAGAAACAAGAATAAAAATAAGCGATTATATTTGATCATATCAGAGTTGCTTTGTTTTAATGAGTGGGTGAAAGCAGCATTCATATCACAAAACTCATTTGCCTCATTGTACATGCAAACTATTTTTTTAATTTCTTTTTAGCAATATCCTTATCGGCAGATTTCACGCGGCGTTCGAGTTTTTTGATGTCTTCTTCGGGTGGCAGGTCTTCAGGTTTGATACCGCTTTTACCAAGGAGATGGCGCACATCGCGGTTGTTTTTTACATGCTCTTTTGTAATGTTTGTTTCGCCTTTCAGATCGTCTTTCTTTACATTGAAATTGGTTATTTCTGTAGCCAGGTCTTTTGCCTTTATGGTAATTGTAGGCAGGAAATCGGCCAGAGGTCTGTTTTCCGGAATTTTCAATTTGCGTTTCATTGAAAGCGTATTACGGCCGCCAAACAGCGCTTCGTCGCCTTTGCTGCGGATATTGGCAAATCCTTTATTGTCAACGCCGCGCTCATAAATATTTTTTGAAAGTTCTGTTTCAGTAGCCACTAATTTTTCGCGTGCCTGCAAGCGTTCATTCAGGGCTATGCGTTCTTCGAGTAGTTCCTGCTTACGGGTTTGTATGGCAAAATAGCTTTGGGCAAAAGCAATCTGTTCTTTTTTAGGATCACCGTTTTGTGCGATCAGATAGCATGCATAGCGGGTTAGCATAATATCACTCACCTCTCTTTGGCCTCCCTTGCCTAGTTCGATCATTTTGTTGACGTCAACGAAATGATCAACGACAAGCTGGGCGCTGGTTTCGCACGATTGCTTTGCTTTTTCAATGGCATTGGTGAAATTACGCCAATCGGAATATCCGAGCAATTCCTGCAATTCGCGGGCTAGCCAGTATTCAATTCCGTCCTGCTCATAAGCTGCTTCTTCAAAAAGTCTGTTCAATTGCCTGATAAGAGCATTATCCATTTTGAATGATTTTTATATAAACAAATGTAAGAGATTTTATTTTCGGGCAGCTGAGAAAAGTGAAATTATTTCATCATCATATGATTGAGGCTAACGAAAGCAGGATTACAACTAAGGAAAAGATTATTTTGGGAATAACTCAATAATAATAATTCACTTTTAAACCTTATTTTTGCACCAAATTTCATCCGCATGAAGAATTTTGTTGAAGAACTGAAATGGAGAGGCATGGTGCACGATATGATGCCCGGTGTTGAAGATTATCTGAAAGAAGGCATGGGAACGGCTTACGTCGGGATTGATCCCACCGCTGATTCGCTGCATATCGGCCATCTCGTATCCGTAATGATGCTCAAGCATTTTCAATTGTGCGGACACAAACCCATTGTGCTCGTGGGCGGTGCTACCGGTATGATCGGTGACCCGTCGGGCAAAAGCGAAGAACGCAACCTGCTCGATGAAACCACGCTGCGCGCCAATCAGGATGGACTGAAAAGTCAGCTGATGCGTTTTCTCGATTTCTCTGAATCGGCTCCCAATGCCGCTTTGATGGTGAACAACTATGACTGGATGAAAGAACACACTTTCCTCTCATTCATCCGCGACATCGGAAAACACATTACGGTGAATTACATGATGTCCAAAGACAGCGTGAAAAAGCGCCTCAGTGGCGAAGCAGGCGAGGGAATGTCATTTACAGAATTCTCGTATCAGCTGGTGCAGGGCTACGATTTTTTGTGGCTTTATCAGAATCGCAACTGCAAACTGCAGATGGGTGGCAGCGATCAGTGGGGCAATATTACCACCGGAACCGAGCTCATACGGCGCAAAGCCAGCGGGACCGCGTATGCACTAACTTGCCCGCTAATAACCAAAGCCGATGGTGGTAAATTCGGAAAAACCGAAAAAGGCAATGTGTGGCTCGATCCCGAAAAGACGTCACCGTACGCATTCTATCAGTTCTGGCTCAATACTTCGGACGCCGATGCAGAAAAATACATTAAGATTTTTACACTGATTGGCAAAGAAGAAATTGAATCACTGATTGCACAGCACATCCAGGAGCCGCATCTGAGGCTGTTGCAGAAACGTCTGGCAAAAGAAATGACCATTTTTGTTCATTCCGAAGATGATTACAATACAGCGGTCGAAGCCAGTGAAATCCTCTTTGGCAAAGGAACTACAGAGACTCTGGCCAAATTACCTGAGTCTGTTTTTCTTTCAGTATTCGATGGAGTACCCATGACGGAAGTGCCTGCATCGAGCTTGCAGGAAGGCATTCCGGCGATTGAGTTTCTGTCCGATGTGGTGGGCGCATTCACGTCGCGCGGCGAGGCACGTCGAATGGTGAAAGACAATGGTGTATCCATCAACAAAGAAAAAATCAACGAGGAATTCGTTGTAAACTCCGCATTATTGCTCAATAATCGCTATATCCTGATTCAGAAAGGGAAGAAGAATTTTTATCTGGTGAAGGCGGTTTGAATATTGAACACGGAACAAGGAATTGTTGAAGTAAGAAGGAACGTTGTGAATATTGAACACGGAACAAGGAATTGTTGAAGTAAGAAGGAACGTTGTGAATATTGAACACGGAACAAGGAATTGTTGAAGTAAGAAGGAACGTTGTGAATATTGAACACGGAACAAGGAATTGTTGAAGTAAGAAGGAACGTTGTGAATACTGAACAGGGAACAAGGATTTTTTGAAGTAAGAAGGAACGTTGTGAATATTGAACACGGAACAAGGAATTGTTGAAGTAAGAAGGAACGTTGTGAATATTGAACACGGAACAAGGATTTTTTGAAGTATGAAGTAAGTCTGAAGTGAATATTACTTCAACACTCGCACTTCCCTGTTTATGATTTCGCATTTACATCATCATTCACACTTCCTTGCCTGCCTGGCCGTCAGACAGGTTCATGATTTCGCATTCACTTCATCATTCACACTTCCTTGTTCATTATTCCTTGTTCATTATTCCTTGTTCATGTCATCTCCACTTCCAGTCCTTCTTATCATACACTGATTTGCCTGATTTCAGTGCCAGTTGTTTGATGAAATCATCCCACACATTGCGGCCGACTTCGCGTCCGATGGGTAGTATGGCAACGGTTCCGGTGTCGAATAAAATCAGATAATGCGATCCAAGATCATTGATTTCGGTGATGGATGAATATTTGATTACGCGCTGACCTTGCGGTGCTGTGAGCAACAAATCGCTTGAACGAGCTTCAACACTCAATTCTTTTCCAAAATTTTCGGTATATTTTTCCTTGATTTCCTTTCGGAAATGATTTTTATAAAAATACCGGCTGTATATTGGATATGTGAAAAACCAGATCAGGGCTACTCCAGCCATGATGGCTGCTCCGACCCATACCGATTCAACAGCGAAATAAATGCCGATGGCGAGAAACACAAGCGGCCATACAATGCGTGTCAGCATGCGTCGGGCTTTCACCTGCTTTGAGCGCGAAGCTGTGTATAACTGAAATTTGAGGTAGTCCTCGGCTGTGAGCTGATAATTGATTTTCATGCGTAGTGGATTAAGATTTTTTCTGCGTTTCCGAAAACTTCAAAATTGTCGTAGATACTGATGTCTGCATCGGTCAGACTATCCTTGAAAGAAATGGTGTCCTTGTGATCCGGATTCCATAAAATGAGATTTGATGGGATTCCGGCTTTGATGTAGCCGTAATCTTCAAAACCAAAAATACGGGCGGCATTGGTCGAAGTGAGTTGTACAAACTGCTGCATGGTGATTTTGTTTTGCAGCACTCCGTGAGTGAAAAGCAATTGCATCCGGTAATGCAGTCCCCCTGCGCCATTCGGAATTTTGGTGAAATCGAAACGGCCTTCCATTTTTTGCCTTAATGTGAATGGACAGTGATCGGTCGATACACAGTCGATGGTGCCATCAGCAAGTCCTTTCCAGAGTTCTTCGCGGTCTGCGGCACCACGTATCGGCGGGCTGATGATGTATGGGAAAACCATGTAATAAAACTGCTCATAGACTTCTTTATCCAGCAACAGATATTGCGGGCAGGTTTCAGCATATACCGGAAGTCCTTCTTTTTTTGCTTTGCGTATAAGCCGCACGGATTCTGCAGTTGACATGTGTACAAAATATGTTTTGCAACCTGTTTCGCGCACCAGATCAATCACTTTTTCCACAGCATTGTATTCCGTTTCAGGTGGCCGTGAGTACGCATGGTATTTGGGTTCCAGCTTTCCTTCAATGATGAATTTATTCTGCAGTTCCTGAATAACATCGCCTTCTTCGGCATGGATGGCCAGCACAGCACCATAGTAGCTCAGACATTTCATCACTTCTTTCAGCTGGGTAAAATCCAGACCGATGGTATTCCTGTATGCCAGATATACTTTAAATGAAGTAATATCGTACTCCTCAATGCATTGTCTGATTTCTTCGGCCACTGCATTGTTCCACCAGGTAATGCCCATATGGAATTTCAGTGGAATCGCACAGGCAACGGATTCGTGTTCGCGCGCATCAAGCGCTTCGATCAGGGATTGTCCGCGTGCAGGGGTTACAAAATCGATGATGGCCCCTGTGCCACCCATCATGGCTGCAAAAGAGCCTAAGCCAAAATCGTCGCATGAGGGGCCGGCGGGAGTCGGCAGTTTCAGATGCACATGCGGATCAATTCCGGCCGGAATGAGGTAGCGGCCTGTGCCTTCAAAGATTTTTGGTGAATTTACATCCAACGTGCCGGGTTTACCAATCAGCTCGATGATCTGATCTTCGTTCACATATACATCGGCATCGAAGGTCCCGTCAGGGTTTACAACAGTGCAGTTTTTGATGAGGCCGGTATCCATTTTTTTGAATTGAAGGATTAAAATTACAATTATTCTTTTTGGTTTGAAAAATCAGAAAATTCTGAACACAGATTTTTATGGTTGCATATCGGAAATCATCCTGTCAATCAGTTGTCCGAGTTCCGGAAGGTCCTTGTTTATCGTATCAAACACCATTATCAGATCGACGCCAAAATATTCATGTGCCAGGAAGTTGCGAAACGAGCGGGGTTTGTACCATGGATATTTGTACTTGTCCGTTATTTCGACAGGCAGCGAAGCAATGGCCTCCCCAATAATCAGAAACTGATAGCAAACAGCACTGCTGGCAGTTATATCGGAAATAAATTCATCTCGGGTCAAATCTTTTGAAATGAGCTCAATTTTACTGATGGCATCCATAATATGCTGAAGCCGGTACCTGTATGATTCTTTACTTTTTTTCATACAGGACTTTCAGATTATCATGGATGGATTCCTGAATTTTAGGTGAGAGCGCGCGTTCTGTGACAACATCGGTTTTGCGTCCCAACACCTTTTCAGTCTTATGTGCAATTTCGGCCAAATCGAACAGCGTGAATGAAAAACGGTTGTCTGTTTTGATCAGAATATCGATATCACTGAAATCGGTGGCTTCGTTTCTCGAGAAGCTGCCAAAGAGAAATGCTTTCAGAATTCTTTTATCCTTGCGTAATATGGCAGAAACTTTTTGTTTTATTTCGGCAAACGTCGGCATAACGGTTTGGGCATAAACCGATACCGGCTCATTAACCAATGTTCTCGATTCAGTGAGTTCGCGGCTCCACTTGCTTTGCATCCACATTTTCAGCAGTGCAGCTTCATCGAGGGAATAATATACCGCGAGCTTGATTACAAGATTTCTCGATGCCAGTCGGATTCCGCGCTCCACTTTGCTAAGAACAGCTGCATCGGCATCAGTATCAGCTGCCACCTGACGCAGCGTCATGCCACGCGAAGTGCGTTGATTTCTGATATAGGTGCAAAATGACTCCATAAAAATCCTGTTGACAAATTTTGTCAAATATACAAAAAGAACTTGTCAGAACCAAGAAATCAGTAAAGATTTCACGTTTGCTATTCCGACATCTTGTCCCAAAGCATCTGCGCGGCTTTGCGCGATTCCTTCAGAATGGAGTCTTCATCTGCGGTCAGGATATTTCCTTCGCTGTAAATCAGCTTGCCGTCTGCAATGGTGTGTTTGACATGACGTCCTTCGAGTCCGAAATAGAAATGACCGAGGAAATTGTTTTGAGTAACCGGAGTGGGTGAGTCGTAGTCAAGAATCACAAGATTATTGCTTCCATGCGGAATGTTGCTTTCACGCAGATATCGGGCGCCGTTGCGCAGACGTGTATAAATGTCAATCCAGCTCACGTTGTCGAAATTCTGTCCGGCAAAAAGCGCTGTCTGCGCACTCTTGATCATGTCGCTGTGCATGCCGTCAGTACCCAGCATGATGCGGTCGCCCAGTTCCGTGGAAGTGAAAAAACCCACCCGGTTGTTCAGGTTGCTGTCGAAATTCACGGCCATCCAGGTGCCGCTTTCGCGCACGAGTGTCCGTTCCTTCACATCCATATGCAGACCGTGGCCGAAAATATTATTTTTAAGCGATAGTGCTCCGGCCCGCTCCAGACGCTGCACAACGCTGCATCCGTATTTCTCTTTAGTGAATTTCTCATCCATCGGATCTTCTGCAACATGAATATGAATGCCGGTCTTGTGCTTATCTGCAATGGCAACAGATTTCAGTAATGTATCTTCTTCAACGGTGAAAGACGCATGCAGTCCAACAAGCCCGCGGCGACTATTCAAATACTCATCGCTTTCTTCCAGACTTTCTCTGGTCTTTTCAATGCCGTAGCGATCCGTAATTTCATAACACAATAAATGTCCGACACCCACTTCATCAAAAGCTTTTGCAATGGTTTCGAGGGATCCTTTCAGAAAATTCGGCGACGCATGATGATCGATGGCGAAGGTGCATCCGTGTTTGGCACAATTCATTGCAGTGGTGAGCGCGCTTAATCGGACCATGTCCTGATCGAGGCACTGATCAAGAGTCCACCAGATATATTCAAGCGTTTCTGTGAAATTTGTCGGTGATTTTTTAGGTGCGTTCATTCCGCGTGACAACGCTGAATACACGTGATGATGCGCGTTTATAAATGCCTGTGTGACCAAAAGCCCATGGCAGTCAATGGTTTTATCGGCTTTTGTGTCTGCGGGAACAAACTGAAAACCGGCACCCGGAGCTTCATCCACAAGCATGTGTCCTGTTGTGATTTCAAAAGTTTCCGGATGAATATACGTTGCGTTTTTTAGGAGTATCATGATTCAAGTGTTTATACAAATGTAGTCAATAATTCAATGCGGATGCGGTTTTCAATAGAGAAATCCGAACAGCCAGAGCGGAACCACATTGGTGTGTCCATATTCAATATCGTCCTGAACAACAAAAGCATTGCGGATTCCGGCGATCTGGGTTTTCTTTTTTGACTTTCCGCCGATTTCAAATGTGTATTTTCCATCCACAAGAAAATCGCTTACAGGTGAGATATTGACAGTGTGCAACGCTGAAATCTGGTTCATAAAAAATGTTTCGCGTATGGTTCCTTTTTCCGGAATCCGTATATCGGCGAGTGCAAAAAGCAGATTCGGGTTTTGCAGATACACCTTTTCCGGCTTGCTCAGAAGCCCCAATCCTTTTGTTTCGGCATACAGCGAAGCGAAAATTTCGGCTCTGGAAAGATATTGAATGTAGCGGATAATGGTTTCGCGCGACAATCCCATTTCACGTCCGAGTTCAGTGATATTGGGCTTGAACGGTACCAGCCCGGCCATGATGGCCAGCAATTTCCGTATGGCAACAACGGCAGTGTAATCAACATTAAACAGCGCAGGCAAATCGGTTTCCACGACCTGATTGATGGTGCTGAGCAGGCGCCTGTGATAGCCCTTTGTATCATCGCGGGCAAAGGGGTAGCTGCCGGTCTGATAAAATTCATGCAGGTACCGTATGGGGAAATCGACTGTTTTCATCAGCTTTTCAGCTGTTTTTGTGCTTCGTAGCAGAATGTCTTCGAGCGAAATCACAGGCGCCTGAATCCCGTAAAACAATTCAATGTATTCGCGCAGCGACATGGAATTCAGATGAAATTGCAATGCACGGCGGCTCAGATCAGCCCCGCTTTTGTATATATTAAGTGCCGATGAGCCGGAGAATATTACCGTGAGCTTTTTGTACCGATCGTATATATTTTTGATTTCGCGCGACCAGCCCGGATATTTGTGCACTTCATCGAGAAACAAATGTGTACCCCCTTGCTTTACAAAGGCATTGGCCAATGAAACAATAGTATTATTGCCAAAGTAAAGGTCATCGCAGCTGACATACAAAGCTTTGTCACTGTCGCTGAAGTTTGCTTTCAGATACTGAAGCATCAGCGTGGACTTTCCTGCACCACGTGCGCCGGTTATTCCGGTCAACCGCTGATCCCATCTGACTTTATCGAGTGCATAGCGGATAAAGGTCATATCCGTATCGGCTATGTATTGGCGCGATGTTTCTCTCAGTGTTTCCATAATTGTAAAATAGAATTAGCAAATATACGAACAAAAGTTGAATAGAATCAACAAAATAACAATAAAAAGTAAAATAAAAACAACAAAATACAAGAAAAACGTAAAGAGAAATCAACAAAAAACGCCATTATTGACTTAATATACTGCAAATCAACTTGATATATATATATTAAATGATAGAAATCGTAAATAACACGAAATCAGCCGAATAGATGATTTTGTGATATTTCTCCCTATTTCCGCATAGGCAATTGCGTTCTGCGAATGCCGTCGAAATGGCACAGTGCATTGCCGACTGCTCCGGCCGTAGGCACCAGGCCGATTTCACCCAGACCTTTGGCGCCATAGGGGCCTACCGGATCGGGCACTTCAACTCCGATGACTTCGATTTCAGGTGTTTCATGTGCTCTCAGAACACCGCATTCGCGCAGCTTTGAATAATCAGGATAACCGTTTTTGTATGGATAATCTTCGCTGATGGCGTATCCAAGGCCCATGTGAACCGCGCCCTCAATCTGGCCTTCGAACATCACTGGATTGATAATTTTTCCTGCATCATGCGCAGCAACTATTTTTTCTATTTTTCCGTGATCATCAAGAATAACCAGTTGGGCAGCATATCCGTAGCCGTAATGGGTTTTTGAATTTTCGCAGATTGTGCCGGGCTTTACGGTCCATGTGCATTCCCAGCGCGCCTGATAGCGATGTCCGACAATGTCGGCCAGTGTTTTTCCCTGCAAATCGGCACGCATGGTTTTAGCTGCCTCGAGTATTGCATTACCAAGCAGCACGGTACCACGCGATGAAGTTGTCATGCCGGTTTTGATGCCTGCTGCTGTATCAACAATTACTTCAATGACAGAAGAGTCAATTCCTGTTTCTTCGCACAGAATCTGGGCTGCAACGGTGTGAACTCCTTGTCCCATCTCGGTCCAGCCATGATGCAACACTACTTTTTCGGGCGATTTGATTTCAATGATCACATCGGAATAATCCACCATTCCATTTCCAACTCCGCTGTTTTTTATCCCGGTTGCAAGACCGGAAAACCTGGCTTTGTCATAATAAGGTTTCACAGCTTCAAGACAGGCCCTGATGCCCACGCCTTCCACATGGTCGCCGGTTGCGGTGGTCAGTCCATCGATCAATGCATTATCCCATCGGAACTGCCAGCAGTCGAATCCGCCCTGCTTGCATAGTTCATCCACACATGACTCGAGTGCAAAGGCGGCCTGATTGGCACCAAACCCGCGCATGGCGCCACAAGGGACATTATTGGTGTAAACAGTTTTTGCTTGAAGGTCAATTACTGGAACAAAATAGCCACCGGTTGCATGGCCGGCAATGCGCTCCATGACTTTGGTTCCGACAGATGCATATGCTCCGGTATCACCAACTGCACTGAATTTCATGGCGCTTAGTTTTCCATTTTCATCGCAGGCGAGAGTAATGTCCATCCAGACCGGATGTCGTTTGGGATGCATAATCATGCTTTCTTCGCGGGTAAGGGTGAGCTTTACCGGTTTTTTCAGCAGGAAGGCAAACAAAGAAACATGGCCTTGAACAGTCAGATCTTCTTTTCCGCCAAAACCGCCACCATTGGGAACAAGAATGACACGAACTTTTTCTTCACTCAAACCTAGTACTGATGCGACTTGTCGGCGATCTTCGTAAATGCCTTGTCCCGATGAATACAGCAGAACACCGTCGCCATCCGGCATTGCGAGTGCACTTTCTGTTTCAAGAAATGCATGTTCAATACGCTGCGTTTCAAAATTATTGTGATAGACATATTTTGATTTTGCGATGACTTCATCTGCGTTTCCTTGTTTCAGAATGCAGTTTTCCAGCAGATTTGCGTGGGTATCATGCACTTGTGGTGAGGAATCTTTCAGCGCTTCGTGTGCATCGGACACAGGTGTAAGCACATCGTATTCAATGATGATTTTTTTCGCAGCTTCACGTGCATTTTCAGCAGTATCAGCCACAACGCCTGCCAGTACGTCGCCTATATATTTAGTGGTTTCACCCACAGCAATCATCATGGGCCAGTCTTTGTAAATCAAACCGACAATGCGGTTTCCGGGTATATCAGCAGCGGTAAAAACCTGTTCAACACCTACGCTTTTCAATGCTTCGGAGGTATCTATTTTTAAAACTTTTGCCCGTGGATGATCACTGAAACGAAGTGCACCGTGCAACATTCCGGGGAAGCTCAAGTCGTTTACAAATTTTCTTTGACCGATGGCTGTTTCAAATGCTTCGTATTTTGGCATGAAATCACCAACCCCTTTGTGGTGATTGTCGTTTTCGCAGCTTTTGTTTTCAGCAATTAATTCAGCTGAATATTCAATGGCTTTTTCGATTTTCTTATATCCGGTGCAGCGGCACAGATGCCACTTTAAGGCAGTTCTGATCTCATCAATGGTTGGATCTGGATTTTCCTGTAGCAGAATTTTGGTGCGCATCACAAAACCGGGAGTACAGAAGCCGCATTGCACAGCACCTTTTTCAACAAAAGCTTTTGCAATCAGATCGCGCACTTTGGGTGGAATGCCTTCAAGAGTCTGGATTGATGCGCCTTCGAGTGAGCCCATTTTGGTTACACAACTCAGTTTTGCCTTGCCGTCAATTTCAACCAGACATGCACCACAGGCCGATTGACCGTTGCAACCGTCTTTAACCGAGGTAATACCTTGCTCATTTCGAAGCCAGTTCAGGAGCGACATTTCAGCATTTCCGCCGAATTCAACCGGTTTATTGTTCAGGACAAACTTGATCATATTTTGTAGTTCAAATCAAAAAAACAATAATTTTTTATTTCAAATTAAAAATCTGAAATCTCCAATCTATATTCTGAAATCATTCAGAAACTCTTGCGGATTCACTGCTTCAGGGATATTAATAACAGGCTGAACTGCATTGACATCCTTAAGACCGCTGCCGGTAAGAAGGACACAAACATTTTCGTTTGCAGAAATTTTTTCTTCAGTGATTTGTTTCAGCAAACCTGCAAAAGCCGTTGCAGCTGCGGGTTCTGCAAAAACGCCTGTGTTGGAACTCAGCGATTTTGAAGCGCTCAGAATTTCCGAATCACTCACTTCAATGGTTTCGCCCTGATATTTTTTCAGGAATCTCCGGGCCATAAAATAGTTGCGTGGAATATCAACTGAAATTGAGTCTGCAACAGTTTTTGACGGCAATGAGACAAATGAATCTGAATAGAGATTTCTGACAATATTATTGCTGCCTTCGGCTTGCACCGCAACAATCACGGGCATTTTGTCAATGAGTTCAAGTTTCAGAAGATCTTCAAACCCTTTATAGACGCCGGAAATGATCACGCCGTCGCCAACCGGAACAAACACTTTATCGGGCGCTTTGTTTCCGTATTGAGTAAATATTTCAAACGAAACGGTTTTCTTTCCTTCTATGGTGAAGGGGTTGTATGCTGTATTGCGATTGAATATTCCTGTTTTTTCAGTAAGTGCAACACTGAGATCGAAAGCGTCATCATATGTTCCGGCAACCGGAACAATCTGCGCAC
>DAOPKE010000007.1:29768-62121 GCA_035390965.1 Bacteroidales bacterium
AAGTTTGAAAGGAAGTTTCTGCTCATTCAGTTCCGACACCGGAATCAAAGGCGTATTGCCGACTGATAGATGCCCGAGTGATTTGGTTTCATTAATAGGTAACAAGGGCAACCATCCCTGAGAAGTGAAGAATGAATCTTGTTTATGAGATTGATTTTTCAATTCATCAAAATCATAGATCGTTTTCAGAACTCCTTTGGGTGGTTGTCCCTGCGTATTCTTCGCAGCACAAAAAGGGCACAGATACATGAAACTGACATCATGAAATTCTGCACCGCAATCGGTACATTTGAAAAAATATTTGCGTTGCATATGCCTATGCTTTTTTCACTTCCTGATTGAATTCCTCAATCATTTCGTCCCATTTTGCGGTTTGAGCAAACAGATGATTCCAGATATCATGGTCGTACCAAAGCTGATTCAGATCTTCCAGTGGTTTTTCCTGTTGTTCAATCCAGGTAAAATATTTCAGGTTATGAATGGCTTTTTTGTCGGAGTAGGTGAGTTCTTTCAGATAATCGATAGATGCAGCGAGCATGGTTTTTTCAAAGTCACGGCCGGCTTGCAGATTGGTATAAGCGCCACGTTCCTCATTCAGTTCCTTAATGCGTGAATCGTACATTTCCATGCTGTCGGTAGCTACAGTAATGATGACATCATCTTCATTCATCTCATAGTATTTTGCCGTTTTGATGGCAGAAATCAGGTTCGCTACACTTGAGATGCCAAGCAGATCGAGGCGGTTAATAACATCATCCTGAACACCAATGCTTTTCAGGAATTTTCTTCCTTCGGGTTCATTAAACAGACGTATAGCGCGCATACAGTCTTCATCATCGATGGCAGTAACAACATCAGTGTTTTTTACATTGTGTACCCATGGAACATGCTTGTCGCCGATACCTTCAATGCGGTGTCCGCCAAAACCGTTTGCTATCAGGGTCGGACATTGCAGTGCTTCGGATGCCACTACTTTGATATTCGGATATAATTTTTTGAGATAATCACCGGCGGCAATAGTTCCGGCGCTTCCTGTGTTTGAAACATATGCAGTGAGACGTGAGCGTTCATTTTTTTCGCATCCGAAAATTTCTTCAATGGCCGGCCCCGTAATGCTGTAATGCCAAACAGGATTTCCAAATTCGTCAAACTGATTGAAAATTACGTGATCAGGTTTTGTGCGACGAATTTCCCAGCATTTATCATAGATTTCCTTCACGTTTGATTCGCATCCGGGAGTGGCATACACTTCGGCTCCGATTTCGTGAAGCCATTCGAAACGTTCCTTGCTCATTTCCTGAGGAAGGATGGCAACAGCAGTGCAGCCCATCAGCCATGAATCGAAAGCGCCGCCTCGACAGTAATTGCCTGTGCTGGGCCAAACTGCTTTGTGAAATTCAGGATCGAATTGTCCTGAAATAATGCGTGGTGCAAGACAGCCATAGGCCGCTCCAACTTTGTGAGCTCCTGTTGGAAAATATTTTCCGACCAGCATCAAAATCCGGGCTTTAACGCCTGTAATTTCTTTTGGAATTTCAATGTAATTGACTTTCCCAAAACCACCTCCGGTTTTTACCGGCTCATTTTTCCATGTGATACGGAAAAGGTTTGAAGGGTCCAGATCCCACAGCCCAATGGTTTTCAATTTTTCTTTTACCTCTGCCGGAACAAGTTCCGGGTTGCGCATTTGTGCGAAGGTAGGAAGAATAATTCCTTTTTCTTTGAATCTTTTAGCAGCTTTTTTACGAATGTCGGCATTGACAACGTGATCAAGAATCTCAATCATAGTACATTTTATTTAAGTCTGCAAAGTTAGGCATTTTTAAAAACAGCAATCTGTTAAAACTATATGTAATTCACTGATATTGGATTAAGTAGATGTATTTGATTTATTTTGTGATTAATTAATGAAATACAGAGATTGGTTGTGGGGCATATTTATATTGTGTAAGTAAGTGGCTTCAGAAAGTTCAATAGTTTTAATGTAATTTCTTTGTCATTGTAATTCTGGGTAATCAAGCGGTAGCCATTTTCTGCTATTTTCGATTTCACAGAGGGGTTGTTCTTTAATTCCATAATGGATTCAGCAAGTTTTCCGGCATTTGCTTCAATGCTTACGATATTTGTACCCGGCGTGAATATTTCGTTGATTGCATCCGATTTTCTTGTGATGATGCATTTGTTCATGACTGCATAATGAAACAGTTTGTTTGGTATGACACGCTTTGCTTTGCCCGAGTGACCAAAAATACCAAGAGCAATATCAAAATTGCTGATGGCTGCCGGTAGTTTTTCATATGGCAGCCATCCATGCAGGTGTATATTCTTTAAGTTGTACTTTTTAATATCCGATAAAAAATCCTTGTAAGTGGCGCCATTTCCTATGATGTCAAAAACAATATTTTCATTTCTGAGTAGCAATGCTGTTTTTGCAATGACATTGGTTCCCTGTAGAGGAACAAAACTCCCATAAAATCCAACATGAAAAAGCCGATCTTGTTTTTCCTGAATCGAAGCTTTGAAATCATCCGGAATAAAACCAACCGAAATAACGGCTATGCGGGTTTCGGGGAAATGATAAAACCTGCTGTAATATTTTTTCATGGCTTCTGTATCGGCAATCAGATAATCTGCTGCATGGATGGCTTTGAAGTCGAGCAGATATTTTGTGGGGGCCTTGTACCATTGGCCATAATCGACGACTTTGGTCAGGTATTCTGAAATCAAAGGATCGAAAACCACAGGGGCTTTGCTGTGCTTTTTTATCCATGCAACATCTTTGTGCCTGAATGCCGGAACAAAAACAAAGTCGTGTTGTGATGATTCTTGCTTTAATTTTAGCGCATGATTTTTATCCCGTGAGCTAATTTTTAAAAGATTGACATGAACGTTGTCAAGTTTGCCAAGACCGGATAAAATCACTTTTGTTCTGTGATAGCTGAATGTGTCTTTTCCACAGAATAAAATATCAGTCATGTTTTCAGGTCTTGCGGTTATTAATCAAAAAGTCCGTCTGTCAACCAGTAAATGGATGGATTGCCGGCTCTTATTCCGGCAAATGCCTGCCTGACATAAATATTGGTTGTATTTTTGTTGCAGAGATAAACCCGGATTTTTGCGTCAAAAGGAATTTTTCTGATATCCGGAAAAAACAAACCTGATGATACCGGCACCCATGTATTGGTTGGGAGCAGGTCGGTGTTTACGGATGTTTTATTTACCGTAATAATACTGGTATCGGATACAAGTTCCGTTACCCAGAATGCCTCCTTTTCCAAAGTGTCGGGCAGATAAATCCAGATGGTTGCATCAAAAATATTGGCCTGTGATCTTAAATAACCGCTGATATGCTGTGTCCATGAAATACAATGCTGGTTATTGTTGCCGCATTTCAGGATTTTGGCGGCTTTGAGTGTATCTGTCAGAACATGGCACGTGTCAAATTCCCAACAGACATTGGAATGTTTGCTGAAATTGCAAAGACTGCCGCGGAGATAGTTTCTGTAGTGAGGTTCGCCTCTTTTCATTACGATGCAAGAGCCCTGATTGTAATGAGATTCCTGCAGTGATACAGAAAAATATTCATGCGACAATGCATAAAGCGACATGGGGGTCTGAGCATTTTCTGCAATAATCAGATAATGATATTGTTCATCTGAGAGTTGTTTCAGAAGGTCTGAAAAATCTTTATTTGAGCGATAAAAGAAATAATGCAGTTTGTTGGCGACACCATATTTATCTTTGTAGAAGTCTGCGATTTTTTGATCATAAGAGCACAACACCATTATTGAATCAAGTGAGTGCGTTTGGGTAAAAGCTTTTATCTCTCTACCTGTTTCTTCGTACGGCGAATGGTAAAAGTATTGGTAATGATCGCGGCTCCAGATTAGTGAATGAATAAGTATGAGCGACCATATTACAGTGATTCCTATGACATGCCGAAGGTTTATTTTTTCGTAGAAGCTGAACACAAAAACAATGATCAAAGGGAATGAAAACAGCATCAGAGAATATCTGTTGAAAAACGGATAGTTGTTTGAAAATAAAAAGACAGAAGCTACTGAAATCGTTGTTAAAACCAGCAACACGACATGAAATTTCCCAAAGCGTATTTTTCTTAACAGGGCTGCAGCGAAAAAACCATATAGTGCAATCAGTACAAATGCGCCTGCTACTATCCATGAGAAATCGAAAGCATATTTCAAAAAACCAATAGAATAATCTGTAGCCGAAGTAACTGAAACGTGATTGAACTCAGTTATTTTGAGCTGATTGAGAGTGAGAGGAATGTGAGGGACAATGGCAATGATTATAATGATGCAAGCAATCAGGTATTTTTTCAGATCTTTTCCTCTCAGGTAAAACAGACCAGTGAGAATAAGGGAAACAACAATAATCAGCGAAAAGTAGTGAATGTAGCTGCTTAAAATGGCTCCTGTTATAAATAAAAGGAAATTGTACCGGTAATTATTTGTTGTTAGCAGAACGAGGCGAGCCCAGCCAAGTAGCATGAGCAAAACAAAGAAAAGGCCTCCGGCATACGGCAGAGCCATTTGGCTGTGAATAATAAAGAAATGCATGAATGCCAGCGTACTTGCAGAAAGCAGTCCAACAGCAGGCGAGTACCATTCACGACCGATTTTCCACATCAGATAAACCGAAGCAATTCCGGCCAGAATGAAGGGGAGTTTTATCCAGCCCTCATTTAGTCCGGTTAGTTTAATGTAGAAAAAAAGCAGCACCTGAATTCCTGCCGGGTTGCTGTCATTTGGAATAACATTATTCAGCAATTGGCTGAATGAAATATTTTTTGCTGTTAATATAACATTCAGTTCTTCCGAAGAAAAAGGAATATGGAAAAGGTTGAACAATCTGAGTGCCGCCGCCGCAACAACAATGACAAGAACTAAAATTTTCAATCCCGGGGTTACTCTCATTTCGTTGTATTTTTCTGTTTGATTCCGAGGTGATTTATTACCGGATTGGCATACTGAATCAGGATAAAATGCAGTTCATTCTCGCTTAATCCTACATTGTTTAATTGCTGAATGAAATAATTTTTTATCCTGAAGGCACTGGATTCTGCAATTTCAAATGTGTTTGTTTCTGAGAGCAGGTTATAAGCAAGTTTGTGTGTGTCATACAGCGTATAGTTTGAAAAAATCACATTGTCGATCATTTTTGCAATAGCTGCACTTTGTTTCTTGTTGTCAGTTTCAGGAGATTGTTGTATCAGTTCATTGATGGGTTCTGAAAAATGAAAATTCACTTTACCTTTTTTACCCCCAATACCGGTAATCATGTTTTTTAAATCATCCTGCGGTGTTTTTACAAATGGTTTCCCAATAGCTTTTGTTCGTAGCTCCAGAGCTTTCAATCCATCGCATGGATCATATTCGTATGAAATTGAAACGGGAGAAATATTGAGAGGGGTCAGTGCCTTGCGAAGATCTTTGCTGTTTCCTGAAAGTCCAAGCATGCGCAGAAGACTTTCCTGGGTGCGGTCGTTGCCGTCTTTGGCACGGCCTTCGCGTTGTGCAATCCATAAATAGCTGCTACGATCCACAATGCTGTGCCGGATGTATTCTGAAAGCAAAACAGAGCTGTTCAGCAGGTCGCGTCCCGACAAAGACCTGCGAACAATAAAGGATTTGTTTATTTTTACGAAAGTCTCAATCCATGGTTTAATCAACAGATTGTCGCCAATGGCGATTTCAACGGTAGGTATATTGTTGAAATGCAGCCCCAGATCAATGAGCGACGGATCCATCACAATATCACGATGATTTGATATAAAAAGACAGGGTTGACCGGCGGACAGGTTTTCTGCTCCGGTAAAGCTGAGATCGGTAATGGTTGAATTGATGATGCCTTGCAGTATGGGTTTGATGAGCAGAACCTGAAATTCGTCAATTGTTTTTACATCCTGCAGTTTTTCGAGATGCAAGGTGTATTTCTCGTGAAAAAAATATTTCAGAACAGAAATAAATTCTTCTTCCTGAATGAGTTGATTAAAGGCCGCTTTGAACTCTTCATTACGGTAAGGACGGATATCATTGAACTTTTCCATACATAAACCAAATTACAAAAATAGGTAAAAAGAATAAATGCCATATTTTTTCATGTTTGAATTATAATTGTCAAAAATCAGTATCTTTGTTTTAAACTATGCTGTATGCGTTGCTTGTTTATTGTTTTACTGCTGTTTGTTTTTATTCCTTTCAATCAAATATTTGCTCAGGATGCAGATAAGTTCAGGATGCCAGCCGGTTGTAGCTCCAACGATTATATTCCCGGTCATGTAATTGTGAAGTTCAGTTCTGATGTTTCAGATCGTGCAGGTAACAGGGATTTTCTTGCTTTAATGCAAGAGTTGAATGTAGTGCGGTTTTATCAAAAGTTTCCCCACAGCAAAATGCCTTCAGAAAAAGTGAATGAGTGGGGTATGCCGATGGTTGATATTTCCGGCATTTATGAGCTTTGTTTTGATTCATCGGTTTCTGTGGAGTTCCTGATTAATCGTTTGCTTAGCGCAGGACTTTTTGAGTATGCCTGTCCGCATTATATTGAGCATCAACTGTATGTTCCCGATGATCCGAATATAGGAAGTCAGTATTATCTGACCAATATCAGGGCCTATCAGGCCTGGGATATTTGCAAAAGTGATACAAATCGCATTGTAGCTATTACCGATACCGGTTACGAGTTTAATCATCCTGATTTGTCGGCTGCTGTAAAACACAATTATGATGATCCCATAGATGGTGTTGATAACGATAACGATGGTTATACTGATAATTTTAGTGGTTGGGATATGGGTTCATGGGATAATAATCCGCAATATGCAGCTTCAGGACATGGCATTCATGTTTCGGGACTGGCCGGAGCTTCAGCCGATAATGGATTTGGAATGGCCGGTGTTGGATTTAAGAGCCGGCTTTTGCCCGTTAAGGTTGATAATGCCAATGGTAATCTGGTTGCCACTTATGAAGGAGTTGTTTATGCGGCTGACCATGGCGCTACAGTGATTAATTGTAGCTGGGGAAGCACTTATTCAGGGAATTTGTATGGGCAGGATATTGTCAATTATGCATCTTACAATTGCAATGCACTTGTTGTTGCTGCCTGCGGAAATGCCAATAATATGAATATGTATTATCCAGCTTCGTACAACAATGTGCTGAGTGTGGCCGGTACCGATGCAAATGACTATAAATCATCGAACAGCAGTTTTGGTTATAAGGTTGATATCTGTGCGCCGGGTATTGGTATATATTCTACATGGTCTGGGGCTTCTTTTGTTACTTCGGGCGGAACATCGATGGCTTCGCCGATTGTTGCTGGTGCTGCTGCGCTTGTTTCATCATGGTATCCGCAATACAATATGTTGCAGATTGGCGAAATACTCAGAAACTCTGCTGATATCATTGATACCATCAGTGCCAATCAGTCATACGATGGATTGTTGGGTATGGGTCGGCTGAATATGCATCGTGCGTTGACTGATTCCATAACACCGGCTGTAAGACTGGTCGAGTGGGCTTTCTCTGATAGCGCCGATATGGAATTTGATCCCGGTGATACTTTGTTTATTGGCGCAAAGGCACTGAATTTTCTTGATACATCTTCTTCTTTGTTGTATGCCCGGCTTGAATGTATGACTCCTGAAGTTGAGTTGATTGATTCTATCTGGATGATTGGGACGTTAAACACTTTACAATATGCCAATAATCATTTCGCACCGTTCAAAGTGAAACTTTCCAATGTCCCTCCAAGTACCAATATTGCATTTCTGGTTCATTTTTACGACAGCACCTGGCATTCGGCCGATTACATCAGCACCAACGTTAACAAAGATTACAACACTCTCGATACCAATCAGCTCACACTTACTGTTACAAGTCACGGGAATTTTGCATACAACAATCTGGTGAATCTGTCGCAGGGCGAAGGATTCAGATTTAACGATGGCAGCAATCTGGTTTCGGGTTTTGGCTTCATGTGTGGTACTGATATGTTTCATCTGGCCGACAATCTGTATAGCATCGTATTTCCGGTTGACAGTGATTTTGTTGCTGACAATTTTGTGCTGGATCTGAATCCCGCTCCCATGGGCGACCAATGTCTTTTTTCTCAATATACCGATCAGGGCGCCGATTCAGCTTCGCAGATGAATATTATTGTCAGGCAGTGGTCTTATGCATGGAATACGCCCGAAGACCGTAATTATATTCTCGTCAGGTATCAGGTCGTCAATGACTCGATTGTCGGGCTGGATGATTTTTACACCGGTCTTTTTGCCGATTGGGACATCATCAATTCCGCCGAAAACAGATGTTGGTACGATCCAGCTATCGATGCTATCGTCGCAACCACCACTGATTCGGTTATGTTTACAGCAACAGCTTTATTGTCGCCATATTCCAGTAAGCATTATGCTGTTGATATGGATGGATTCAACAGTAGTATTGCTTTGACCGATGGTTTTTCGGAATCCGAAAAATATTCAATGATGAAAACGAACCGCTTGTATGCCGGTACCGATCTGGCGGGCAACGACATTGCAGCTATGGTGAGTTCAGGTCCTCATACAATTGCTCCTTTTGATACGCTGGAACTTGCGTATGTAATTGTTGCGGGAACAAATTTCACCGACATTGCAGATGCTTTAGCCAGAGCCAGAATTCGTTATCTTGATCCGGATCTTGGTAATGCAAGTGATGACGCACTTCCGTTTCTTATTTATCCAAATCCGGCTTTGGATAGGTTGCATTATTTTATTCCGGCAGGCAATGATCGTTACGATGTTTATATCAGCGACATGACCGGTAAATTATGCATTGAAAAGCATGATGTTGAAAAAGAAGGACAGTTTGATGTTTCAATATTGCCGGCAGGTTTATATACGGTATCGTTTGTTTCAGGCAAAACCTGCAGCGTTATGAATTTTACTATTGTACGATGACCATGAGTTTGGACAATAATGCAAAAAGCTGGAACATCCTGATTCCGTATTATTTTGATGCATTCAGTGATTATGCTTTGCAGGAGGGAATTGCACTCAGTAAGGTTTTTGGTGCGGGGCTGGTGTTGTTTCACTGTAATCCTGACAATACTGTGAAAATCCGTCTGGCAGAGATGGCCAATAATATCATTTCCAATCACAATATCAGGACCGAATGTTTTATTCCGGAAGGGAATCAGGCGGATTTGCTTTTTGCACTGGCTCATAAGACAGAATCAATATTGATTATTATCGGGCACAATTGTCAAAAAACATCTTTGGGTTTTTCTCTTAAAAAGACCATTCGCATTATGCGGAAATCCCGAACGCCTTTTTTGATGGTTCCAGAGGGTCTTCATGAAAAATCTTTCAGGGATATTGTTTATTGCATGGGATATCAGAAAACTGAAAAGGAGAAAATTTTGTGGGCATCATATTTTGGACGTATATGTAAAAGCCGGATTCATGTGGCCATGCCAAAAGTATCGGATCAGTTTTTCAAAACAGGCATAAGATCTAATTTTCAGGCGATGAATAAGTTGTATAATGCGGTTGAAATAGATTTCAAAATGGTTGCGATGGAGTCGAATATACATCATGCCGTAAGCGCTGCCATTGAATACGGACATTCAATCCAGGCAGGTGCATTTATTATTTTAACAACGCTGCGACCTGATATTTTCGACTTTTTTGGCGGAGCCGATGATATAGCTGCAATCCGTAATAAATATTCATTGCCGGTTTTTTGCATCAATCCGCGTGATGATCTTTATGTGCTTTGCAATTAGACCTTGCCGTTAACTTAATTGCAGCATACTCCGACTGATTGGCGGCCGAAAATGCATAATTTTTTTGGACAGGATTCATTATTGCATTGAAAAAGTTTTAATTTTGCACCGAAACAACAAAAAGAAAGTTTTATGAAATTGAAAGCGATCATCCAGATCATCCTGGCTTTAGGCATTCTTGTTCTGATTTATTTCATCTATGCCGGTATCATGTCACCGGTGAAATTCAACAACGAGATGACCTCGCGTAAAGACATAGTCATTCAGAAAATGAAAGATATCAGAACCATTCAGTCTATGTATATGACCTTGAATGGAAAATATTGCTCTACTTTCGATAGTCTGATAACTTTTGTTGAAGAAGGTGAAATGCCTGTTGTTAAACTTACCGCCCGCCCCGGTGATTCAACTTTTACCGATCCCATCCGCGATACAATTGATTTTATCAGTATCAAAGATTCTCTTTTTGGTAAAAGGCCTGATTTTAAGCTTGAAAATATTGCCCATATCCCTTTTTCCAATTTCGAAAATGCTCCGTATGACAATTTCGAGATGAAGGTTGCTGTTGTAAAAAAAGGCAATGTCCCTGTCAATGTCATTGAGGTTTTTGCTGCCAACAAATATTATCTGAAAGGACTTGATCTGGAAAAAAATAATATCGATCCTGAAGACGGATTACGGTTCGGTTCTTTAACTGATCCTTCTACCGACGGAAACTGGGAATAATGAATATACATTCGGAATACTGTTTTTTGCCTCAGGGCACTGTATTACCTGATGAATCAATAAAAGTCCTCGGAGTTCATTCCGAAGGCTTTTATTATTTAATTCACAGGGATAATGAAATTCTTTACGCCCTGCTTGGTAGCTTCCGTAACGGAATAACAGCCAGTTCTCTCATGGCTGTTACGGGTCGAAAACCAGAATTCAGAATGTTGGAGATCGATCATTTATTGCTTATGCCTCATTCTTTTGTTGCTGTTCCCGATGAATTTCTGGCCACTCAAAACGAAAGTCAGTTGTTTGAAATGGTTCAGGTGCTTCCCGAATCATTCCGTTTGATTAAAAGCGAACTTTCTGATACTGGCGCCTCTTTGCTTTCTGCTTTTTCGTCAGGCGACCTGCAGGTATTGCAGCAATTGATGCCTAAATATCCATTGAAGGATATGATTGCTTCGTGGTTCTCCAAAATTAAACCATATGATGCTGCAAATGAAGTTCATCTGTTTATTTTACCTTCTTCTTTTGCCATAGTTGTTTTTGCTGAAGGAAAGATGCAGTTGATTAATACATTTCAATATTCCGACCGCAATGATTTTCTTTATTATGTGCTGGGTGCTGTGCAATCTTGTCATGTAAGGCCTGATGCAACGAGTCTGATGCTTTGCGGTGAGATTAACCCATCGTCGCCTCTGGCCGAAGCGCTGGGAACTTATTTTCCGCAAATCCGCTATGATGCTGTTGAAAATAACGGCGATGCTGATTCAAGGCGTTTGTCATCCATGTTGTATCCTCTTTTTCAATAATGCGTATTATCAGCGGTTCTATAAAAGGCAGAACATTTACACCTCCTGAACGAAACGGGGTGAGGCCTACGACTGATATGGCAAAGGAAGGGCTGTTCAATATCCTGCAACATCGGGTGGCCTTGGATGGTATTACTGTTATTGATCTTTTTTCAGGTACCGGCTCTATTTCCTATGAATTTGTTTCGCGCGGCGCAGAAATGGTTTTCAGCGTTGAAAAAGATTCGGTAATGATTGATTTTATACAATCTATCGCTAAAAAATTAAATCTGTCGAATATAAAACCCATACGCAGTGATGCTTACCGATTTTTGGCACTCACTGGGGTTAAAGCCGATATCATTTTTGCTGATCCACCTTATGGCACTCCCGGAATAACTGATATCCCTGAACTCGTTTTCAGTAAAAAACTTCTCAATGATGATGGAATGCTCATTGTGGAACACGACAGTCATCTGAATTTCACTTCACATCCTCATTTCATTGAAGAAAGAAAATACGGGAAAGTTCATTTTTCGATTTTTCAGTAAAGCAGATGTTGCTTTGCGGTGTTTCTCCATCCGGCGTCGTAGCGGCTGTCAATAAAATAAATCAGTAAATCAGCATCATATCGACTGTCAACAAAAAAAATCTTTTTGTCGGCATCATAGCGGCTGTCAACAAAATACCAGAGTCCTTTGTTTCCAGATGCATCGTAGCGACTGTCGCATTTATAAACAAGCAGATCAGCATCGTAGCGCGAATCCACCACGAAAATCTTAATATCGGGATCGTAGCGCGAATCTGCTGAGAATATTTTCTGGGCAGATGCATTTATGATTAAGCTGACAAATGCAATTACGAAAAAGAAGTTTTTCATGATGCTGGAGTTTTTTAAAGCTGAAAAGCAACAATAATCCTGCCTTGTTTATTTTTGGCTGACAATTTTCTTCAAAGATTCGATTGCATATTTCACTTCATCGTCAGTTGAAAAACAACCAAAACTGAATCTTAGAGTGCCATTTGGGAAGGTGCCAATGGTCTGATGGGCCAGCGGAGAACAATGCAATCCGGCCCTGACCATTATTCCGTATTCTTTGTCAAGTATAGCAGCAAGATCGGTTGGCTTCATATTTTTGATGTTCATTGAAATCAGCGGTAGTCTGTTTTCACTGATTGTGGGGCCGTAAATGCTGACATTATCAATTTGAGTACACTCAGCGATGAAATAATTTGTCAGATCCGTCAATGTTTTACGGATATTATTGATGCCTTTATCCAAAATATACTCAATGCCGGCTTTGAGCCCGATGACACCAACTGCATTGATGGTACCAGCTTCGAGTCGGTCAGGATAAACCATTGGATGTTCAGCCAGATCGGATTTACTTCCAGTACCGCCATGAATCAATGTTCTGATGGCTATTCCATCTTTTAAGCAAAGTCCGCCGATGCCTGTTGGCCCATATAGTTTTTTATGACCAGTAAAAGCCAGCAGATCGATATGATCTTCGACCATGTCAATAGGTACAAATCCGGCCGATTGTGCAGCATCTACCAGAAATAAAATATCATGTTCATTGCATATGGCGCCTATGTCAGCAATATTCTGTATGGTCCCCGCAGCATTGGATCCATGAATGCAAATGATCATGCGGGTGTTTTTTCTGATGAGTGATTTCAGATGTTTGGTATCGAGAAAACCCTGTTCATTGCAATGAGCAATGTCGAATGAAATCAGACCTTCGGATTGAAGGAATGAAACAGTTCTGAACACGGCATTGTGTTCCATGTGGCTGATTATAACATGGTCGCCCTGGTTTAAAATGCCCTTGATGGCAAAATTCAGAGCATGAGTGGCGTTTGCCGAAAACATGACCCTTTCTGCAGCCGGACAATTGAACAGACTTGCAATCAGCTCACGGGTTTGAAGCACTTCATGAGCGGCTTTTGTTGCAAAATGATGCCCGGAGCGGCCGGGGCTGCCTCCGTATTCGGATATATAAGCCGTTATTGATGAAATTACGCCAGCCGGTTTCGGCCAGGATGTAGCTGAATTGTCGAGATAAATGCTCATTTTCAAATATTGAATTCGTACAAATTTAGTGAATTCTGGATGATTGAGCATTAATTTGAAAAACAGGTGTTCAATTGCAAAAAATAGTTTTTTAATTGATATAAATCATCAAAAGCGAGAGTCTTATTTAGAATAGATATAAATTTCCTTAAATCCTTAGAAAAAAAGGTATAATCATTATTTCAGAACTATTTTGTTTGCTAATTTTGGCCGTCCTTACAAATAAGAAAGTCCTAATTCAAAACATATGAAAGAAAAAATCACCAGTATTATTGAGTCGTTTTCTAACGATGCCGCACGGTTGATGGATATCCTTTCCGAAGTACAGTCAGAGTTTGGCTGTGTTTCGTGTGAGGCGGTATCTGTTATAGCATCTGCGCTTCAGATTTCTGAGGCCGATGTAGAGCAGACCCGTTCATTCTATCATTTCTACACGAAAGACCCGGTAGGCAAATACGCCATTTATCTCAACAACGCAGTTGTTGCATGCATGATGGGTATGGGAGAAATTGTCGATGAGTTTGAGAAACAGCTCGGCATTAAAATGGGTCAGCGCACAGCCGACAATATGGCCAGTCTTCACTTTACGGCTTGTATCGGAATGAGCGATCAGGAACCCGCTGCCATTATCAATGATGTTGTTTTCACTTCGCTTACACGCGATAAAGTGAAAGCCATTGTTGCAGACATGAAAGCCGGAAAATGCGTAAAAGACATGGTTAAAGAAGTCGGAGATGGCAATAATGCCAATCCTTTGGTTCATTCCATGGTAAAAAACAATATTAAAAAAGCAGGTCCTGTTGTTCTTGATGCATATGAGTCCGGAGCCGGCCTTGCCAAAGCTCTTGGCACAACATCGCAGGCCGTTATCGGAGAAGTTCAGGCATCGGGTCTTCGTGGCCGAGGTGGTGCTGGTTTCCCGACCGGAATGAAATGGATGTTCTGTGCAAAGGAAAGTGGCGATAAATATGTGCTTTGCAATGCCGATGAAGGCGAACCTGGAACATTCAAAGACCGCGTTCTTCTGACCGAACGTGCTGCTATGGTTTTCGAAGGAATGGCCATTGGTGGATATGCTATCGGAGCAAAGGAAGGTATTTTGTACATCCGTCGTGAATACAAATATCTGCAGGCATTGCTCGAGGACACGCTGAAAAATATGCGTGAAAAAAATCTCCTTGGCAAAAACATTATGGGAAAAGGATTTGATTTTGATATCCGGGTTCAGATCGGTGCCGGTGCATATGTATGCGGCGAAGAATCAGCCCTGATTGAATCAGCTGAAGGAAAACGCGGCGAACCCCGCAACCGTCCACCTTTCCCTGCACAAAAAGGATATAAAAACAAACCGTCAATTGTAAACAACGTTGAAACTTTCTGCGCTGTTTCGCGCATTCTCGACAAAGGTGGCGCATGGCACAAAGGTTTTGGCACTGACGAGTCGGCCGGTGTGAAAGTATTGAGCATTTCAGGCGATTGCAAGAACCCGGGTGTATATGAAATCGAGTGGGGCATGACCATTCAGCAAATGCTTGATATGGTTGGTGCAACGGATGTTCAGGCCGTTCAGGTGGCTGGTCCTTCGGGTGTATGTCTTAATCCGGAGCAGTTTGGACGTAAAATCGCCCTTGAAGATCTTGCAACCGGAGGTTCTATGATTGTAATCGGAAAGAACCGCGATTTGCTCAAAGACGTTGTCTTGAATTTCATGGAGTTTTTTGCTGATGAATCCTGTGGTTCATGTGTAACCTGCCGTTCATTCAACATGATCCTTCGCAACGCAATTAAAAAGGTTGTTGAAGGCAATGCGATTAAAAAGGATGTTGAAGACATGCTGGCATGGAGTGAAATCATTCGTAAAACCACCCGTTGCGGGTTGGGACAAACATCGGCAAACCCGATATCAACCACCATCAACAACTTCAGACATTTGTATGATGCAAGAGTGAAAGATGTTGAGTTTGCAAGTCTTTTTGACATGAGCAAAGCGGTTGCGGAATCATGTGAATATGTAAATCGCAAACCTGTTGTTCACGAATAATCCAATCAGTAAAAAACAAAAAAGAAAAATAATATGAGTGAAACAGTAAAATTCACGATTGACGGCAAAGAATGTACCGGCCAGAAAGGTCAGTATATTGTTGATGCAGCTGCTGACAACGGGGTATATATTCCTGTGCTTTGCCACATGAGAGACGTTGTTCCTGCCGGCTCATGCCGTGTTTGTACGGTAAAGGTAAACGGACGCAATATGGCGGCCTGTACTACTCCGGTTGAAGATGGAATGGTTGTAGAAAATGTTACCGAAGAGCTTACTGATATCCGTAAAGCCATTGTAGAAATGCTTTTTGTTGAAGGAAATCACTTTTGTCCTTCATGCGAAAAGAGTGGCAATTGCGACCTTCAGGCGTTGGGATATAAATATCAGATGATGGTTCCGCGTTTTCCGTATGCATTTGAGCGTAGAAATATTGAAGCTACTGCACCGAAAATTTATCTCGAACGCAACCGTTGCATTTTTTGCAAGCGTTGCATCCGTATGATTAAAGATAAGGATGGCAAGAGCATTTTTGCATTCAAAGGCAGAGGTCAGCACCTTGAAATCACCATGGATCTTAAATTAGCTGCCAACATGACCGATGAAATGGCTCAGAAAGCCATGGATATCTGCCCGGTTGGTTGTATTCTTAAAAAAGAAGTCGGATTCATTGATCCGATTGGCCAGCGCAAGTATGACAAAAATGTCATTGGTTCGGATATTGAAAAAATAACCAAATAAGGAGGACTAAAAATGAGTAAACCAATTGTAGCAACAACTTCCTTAGCCGGATGCTTCGGATGTCATATGTCATTACTCGATATTGACGAAAGAATTCTCAAACTCATTGAACTCGTTGAATTCAACAAGTCCCCTATTGACGATATCAAAACATTCACCAAACAGTGCGATATCGGTATCATTGAAGGTGGCTGCTGCAACAGCGAAAACGTTCATGTACTGAAAGAATTCCGCAAGCATTGCAAAATTCTGATCTCATTGGGCGAATGTGCAATCATGGGTGGTCTGCCCGCTTTGCGTAATGGTATCCCTGTGAAAGAGTGTCTCGAAGAAGCTTATCTGAATGGCCCAACCGTAGGATTGAACGCTGAAAAAATCCTGCCCAACGATGATGAACTTCCGATGATTCTTGACAAAGTATATCCTTGCCACGAAATTGTAAAGATCGATTATTTCCTTCCGGGATGCCCTCCCCGCGCTGACCTTATCTGGGAAGCCGTTGCAGCCCTGGTAACCGGAAATCCGATGAATCTTCCTTACGAAGTGGTGAAATTTGATTAATCAAAAAACGAAAAAGACAATGGCACAAAAAGTAACAATAGAACCTGTAACCCGCGTTGAAGGCCACGGTAAAGTGACCATTCAGCTCGATGATAATATGAACGTAACCCAGTCGCGTCTTCATATTGTTGAATTCCGCGGATTTGAACGTTTTGTTCAGGGCCGTCCCTACTGGGAAGCTCCTGTTCTCGTTCAGCGCCTTTGCGGTATTTGCCCCGTAAGTCATCATCTTGCTGCTGCAAAAGCTCTTGATGTAATCGTTGGCGCCGGCACCGGAGAAGGACTTACTCCTACCGGTGAAAAAATGCGTCGTCTGATGCATTACGGACAAATGCTCCAGTCGCATGCTTTGCATTTTTTCCACCTTTCTTCTCCCGATTTTTTGTTGGGATACGATGCTGATCCGGCTATCCGAAATGTCATCGGCGTAGCACTCAATTTCCCGGACCTTGCTGTTCAGGGTGTGATGATGCGTAAATACGGACAGGAAGTGATTGAACGTACAGCCGGTAAGAAAATTCATGGAACCGGAGCTATACCTGGTGGCATCAACAAATGTCTGAGCGCTGAAGAAAAAGCTTTTCTGCTCAATGGTTCTGATATGATGAATATCGACAAGATGATCTCATGGGCCGATGCAGCTGTTCAATTCTTCAAAGAATACTACATGAAGAATAAGGCCATGATTGACGGATTTGCATATTTCCCGTCAAATCACCTGAGTCTTGTTCGCAAAGATGGCGCCCTTGATTTCTATCATGGCGTAATTCGCGCGGTTGATGCTGATGGAAACCGTGTTCTTGACGATGTTGATTATCAGGAATACAACAAATATATAGAGGAAGAAGTACGCTCATGGAGCTACATGAAATTCCCGTATATGAAACACCTGGGTAAAGAAAAAGGCTGGTACCGCGTTGGTCCGCTTGCCCGTCTCAATACCTGTGATTTTATTCCTTCACCATTGGCTCAGAAAGAATTTGAATTCTTCAAATCGCAGACAAACGGCAAACCCAACAATTACTGTATGCATACGCATTGGGCACGTTTGATCGAATTGCTGCATGCTGCTGAAGTGATTAAAGATCTGCTCAACGATCCTGATATCATGAAAAATGATCTCGTGACCAAAGGAACCAAACAGAGCGAAGGCGTTGGCCTGATCGAAGCTCCGCGCGGAACCCTGTTCCATCATTACAGAATCAATGAGCATGATCAGATTACCATGGCCAACCTCATCGTTTCGACAACCAATAACAACGAGCCGATGAACCAGTCGGTGAATTTTGTTGCTCGCCGCATGATGACCGGTCAGAAGGAAATCACCGAGCCGATGAAGAACCAGGTCGAAATGGCCATCCGCGCCTATGATCCATGTCTGAGCTGCGCAACCCATGCGCTTGGTCAGATGCCGCTCGACATCAAACTGATTGATTCAAAAGGCGAAATCCTTGATCGTTACAAATCATAAGCATTTTGCTTTTTTATACAAAAAAGTCTGTCGGTTTCCGGCAGACTTTTTTTGTACAGGGCATAAACGTTTGATATAGCTTGTAATAAAAGAAATTTTGTATGTACCTTTGCCGTATGAAAAAGACATTGATATACGGATACGGTAATCCGGGCCGCATGGATGACGGAATCGGCAAACGATTTGTTGATTTGATTGACAACTGGATTGCAGAAGAAAAAATTGAAAATATTTTCACGGATTGTAATTATCAGTTGAATATTGAAGATGCGTCCATTATATCTGAATACGATGCCGTAGTCTTTGTCGATGCCAGTATTGTGGAGGATGTTGAGAATTTCCGTCTCGAAAAAGTGGAGCCCAACGATGCTACCATCGAATTTACCATGCATGCGGTTTCCACAGCATTTGTTGTTGATTTATGCCGTAAAATGTACAACAAGATTCCTGAAGCATGGGTGTTGCATGTGCGCGCCTATGAGTTCGATTTCAAAGAGGAAATGACACCCAAAGCGGTTGAAAACATGCTCGATGCGTTTGTGTTTCTGAAAGATTTTCTAATGAAAATGGCGTAATCCGTCACGGAATTATTGAGCAACTGAAATTTGAATCACTTAAAAATATTATTACTTTCAGGTTAGTTGAATTTTTCTATTGTAGTCGCTAAAGTGTTATTTAGAGCTGATTTATATGGATTATAATTTTGCTCCGATGTTGTTATAACCCGCCATAAGTGGGTAAAAAATGGCACTTCTGGCGAGTTATAAATGTATAATTGGCCAAATGTGGAAAAAATTGTATATTTGTGGCGACTTATAATGATCCGTTATGAGAACAATTGTCGGCAGAGACTTTGAAAAGGATGAGCTTGAAAGCTTTTACCAATCGGATGTTTCGGAATTTGTGGCTGTGTATGGCCGCAGGAGAGTCGGAAAGACTTTTCTTATCCGGGAGTTTTTCCGGGACCGGTTTGACTTTTATCTGACAGGGCTTGCAAATGGCGGTTTCAGTGAGCAAATGGCCAATTTCAATCTTGCTTTGCGTGAGGCTGGACTGAAAGACCTGCCATTGGCAAAAAACTGGATTTATGCATTTCAGCAATTGCGCATGCTGATTGAAAAATCAAGGAAGAAAAAGAAAGTGATTTTTCTGGATGAAATGCCCTGGCTCGATACACCGAAATCGAAGTTCATGAGCGCATTGGAGCATTTCTGGAATTCATGGGCTTCGGGCCGGAATGATATTCTGCTGATTGTCTGCGGATCTTCCACCACATGGATGACCGATAAACTGCTGAACAACAAAGGTGGCCTGCACAACCGTATTACGCATCAGTTGCGGCTGGAGCCGTTTACCCTGAAGGAATGTGCTGCATACGTCAAATCGCTGAAATTCACCTGGAGCCAGCATCAGGTGGCTGAATGCTATATGGCGCTTGGTGGTATTCCGTATTACTGGAGTTTGCTAAAAAAAGGAAAGAGCGTTGACCAGAACATTGACCACCTGTTTTTTGGAGCCAATGCCCGCTTAAAAGACGAGTACAAAAACCTGTATGAGGCCTTGTTTAAAAACTCAGACAAGTATATGCAGGTTGTGGAGGCATTAAGCAAAAAGAGCAGTGGCCTGACACGGCAGGAAATTGTTGAAAGCATTGAAGAAAGCAGTGGCGGAGGATTGACAAAAATACTGGAAGATCTGGAAAACTGTGGCTTTATCCGCTCCTTTCAGGCCTATAACAAGAAAAGCCGTGACCGGATTTTTCAGCTTTGCGATTTTTACACCTTGTTTTATTTCAGGTTTGTGCGTCGCGCCGGAAGGGATAAAAAATACTGGAAGAGCATGATGGACACCACGCAGCATCGTGCCTGGGCCGGTTATGCATTTGAGCAGCTTTGCACCATGCACGTTGATCAGCTGAAACACGCTCTCGGGATTTCCGGCGTGTATTGCAATGTCTATTCCTGGCGCAGCCCGGCGGGCACTGACAAAGGTGCGCAGATAGATCTGATTATCGACCGGAACGACAATGTGATTAATTTGTGCGAGATGAAGTTTTCCGCGCATCCTTTTGTGATTAATAAAAAGTATGCGGATGAAATAAAGAATAAATCTGGCACTTTCAGGAGTGTAACAAATACAAAAAAATCGGTATTTCTCACCTTTGTATCATCATCCGGATTGGCTCAGAATGTTCATTCCGGAATAGTTCAATGTGAGATTGAATTAAAGGATTTGTTTGCTGTTTAAAGTTTATAACCCGCCATAACTAGGTTTTTTGACCCACTTCTGGCGAGTTATAAAATATTTATTTTCAATAAAAGTTTGTTTTTGCAGGTACATCAGAGCCCTAAAAATACCATTCCTATTCCGCAAAGCAGAATAATAAAACCAGCAATTGCATGAGCGTAGCGTCCTGCTTTTTTGAGGTTCAGAAAGTGAAATCCTCTGTTGGCCAGCACCACCAAGGTAATCATGGTTCCGATGGTAATAATGGCGAATAAAGCGGTGACAGTGATCAGCAACAAGTAATTGCTTTCTGCAGCGGGGTACATCACAAGCAGAATCAATGGTTCGCAGGGACCAAAGATAAAAATGGTGAACAGAATCCACGGCGTTATGTTGCGTTTTTTTTTAGTATGTGCGTGCCCATGAGTTGAATCGAGCGAATGAATGTGTTCGTGCTGTTCTCCATTTTCATGCAGGTGCAGATGTGTGTGTGGTTTGTTGCGGATAGCACGGATGGTGCCCCAGATGAAGTATCCGAGTCCGAAAGCCATGAGAAGTACAGACACAATGCTGCCACGCTGGCCTTCCCAGAGTTCGATATGACTGATGGCAATACCCGTTGCAACACCGATTATTCCTAACAACACAGAGCTTCCCACATGACCAAGTCCGCACAGGAAAGTAAAGACAACAGTTCTTTTAAGCGACCAGTTGCGGGCTTTGGATATGGCGATGAAAGGAAGATAATGATCGGGGCCGGCCAGTGTATGTACAATGGCGATGGATGCGGTAGTTGTAAGCAGAACACTTGTTTCAGCTGTCATATTTTTGTACTTACTTTATTTTGAAATGAATGCCGTTACCGTCGAGCATATTGTATTCAAATCCGCCACAGGTGAGACATACCGCTTTGTTTTCAGTATTATCGGCTGTTCGGGTGCTCATGATGCTTTCGCCGCAGGTCGCACAGATAATGCTGTCGTGTATTTTGGCATATTGAGGAATATCAGTCTGCACATGCTGAACATTGAACAGCGATTCGAAAGGAATCGATAGTGTGCCAAAAGCACGATTCAGTGAGGATTTCCGGTATTCAGAAACCAATAAGGAGTCGTGGTTTTGGTTTGCAACAACCTGCTGATACAAATTTTGAAAATCAGGAAATGCATCTCGGATGACTTGTTGTGAATCGGCTTTGGATGAAATCCGGATTCCTTTGCCATCGCGGTGAGTGAGTGTGAATGCGGTTTTACCGAGGTCTTTAAAGATTAAAGCATTGTTGCCGAAGGTGCATCCGGTAACAAATTGCACGCCGTCGGAAAAGCAGTTATTGGTTTCGGTAATGGCCAGCAGATCTTCCATACCGTCCGATTCGGCTTCGAGCAGATTCATGGCTTTTGCAGCAGCCATAATGCCCATGGCCAGTCCCGGACAAAAATGCCCGTGCATCTGAGCGGCTTTAATCATGAGTGATTCGTACCTGTTTGAATAAATTTCGTTGCGTATATCGATGCGCGGACTGCTTTTTAGTTTGGCCTGATGCAGCGGATTATTGTCGGCTTCGTAGGCAAAAAGAGAAGTATCACAATTTTTAATATCAAGTACCGGCGTACCATTGAGCGCATCAAGTCCTTTGACCAGCAACATGTTTTCGTTTCGTTCAATCAGACGAACGCTGGTGACACCAATCAGGTTAGGCCTGCGCGGGCTGCGGTTTCCAAATACACCCCGTGAAATATCAGGGCGGTTTTTCGTATTCGAAATCAAGGTTGATTCCGATTTGTGGAAATAAAAAACAATATCCAGAAATTCGTTTTCCTCAATACCTGTCAGTGCTTCCAGGTATTCGTCAAATATCTCAATGGTACTGGGTTGATTTTTGATTTTGTGATAATCCTCTGAATTGTCAATCAGATTATGTACGATTCCGATGGGTGTAAAGGATTGTATTTTCATAGAGTTTTTTATTTTTCGATTGGTTCGAGCGGGATGACATGAAAAGAATTTTCTTCTTGCAGGATCCTTACTTTCACATCATATAATTTTTCAAGGTTTTTTTCTGTAATGATTTCATTTCCGCCTGAGGCAAAGACTTCACCATCGCGAAGCATGAGAATACGGTCAGCAAACCGGATGGCTGTGTTTATATCGTGGAGTGCTACAATGATTGTCAATCCTTTTGCTGAAAGTGTTTTCAGCAGCTTCATTATTTCGACGGTATGCTTAATGTCGAGATGCGCAGTAGGTTCATCAAGTAAAATAATGTCGGGTTGCTGTGCCAATGCTCTGCCAATAAAAACAATCTGTTGCTGGCCGCCACTCAGTTCATTGATGGATGACATTGAAATACTTTCGAGCTGCAATTGTTCAATAATCTGCGATGTAATGGCCAGATCTTTTGTTGATGGGCGCCAGTTGATGTAGGGTTTACGACCAAGCATAATGGTGTCGAATACGCTCAGGTTGGGCAAAACGGATTTGTTTTGAGGAACATAGGCCAGTTTTTCAGCCAGTTTGTTTTTTGGATACAACCGAATATTGGCATTTGATATTTTTATCTGACCGCTTTGTGGTTGCAGAATGCCGTTGATGCATTTAATCAGGGTGCTTTTGCCCGAACCGTTGGGGCCCGCAAGGACGATAAATTCGCCCTGACGGATGTCGATACTCAGGTTTTTCAGCACTTGATTTTTGCTGTAACTAAAACTGATATTGCTGATTGAAATGCTCATGTTTACGAATAGTTTACAGGTTTTTTCATGCCTTTTATCAGAACAAAGAGAAATAACGGAGCTCCTAAAAAAGAAGTCAGGATGCCGACCGGCATAACCACCGGTGAAAAAATGCTTCGCGCCAGGGTATCGGATGCCAGTAGAAACAATCCGCCAAAAAGGGCTGAAACAGGAATCAGATATTGTTCGTTGTCGCCGGTTATTCGCCGGATGATATGTGGAACAACCAGTCCGACAAAAGCAATGATCCCATAAAACGATACTACAACGGCAGTTACAAGCGATGCAATGATCATTCCTCTCATCCGCACTTTTTTTACACGAACACCAATGCTTTGTGCGTATTCATCGCCGGTTTGAAGCGCTTTGTAATTCCATGACTGGAGTATAAAATAGATGGTTGCAGGAATTACAATAAAGGATAAAATCAGCAGATTGTCATAGTGGGCTCTGCTTAAATCGCCGAAAGTCCAGAAAACAATGGACGATAATTGAACGGTATCGGCAAAATATTGCATGGCCGAAATGCCGGCACCAAATAATGAGCTGATGATGATACCAGCCAATATGATTATTTCAGGTGTGGCTCCTTTCAGACGCGATAAGGCAAGAATGAGTACAACTCCAGCCAGACTGCAAATGAATGCCGACAGAGAAATTAAATATGGATGAATTGCTGATTCAGAGATGCCTGCAGGCAGTGCGGTGCTATTGAAAAAAACGATGCATAAAGCTGCACCAAATGCAGCGGCGCCTGAAATACCCAATGTAAACGGCGATGCCAACGGATTTCGAAGCAGACTTTGAATGGCTGCTCCCGAAACGGCAAGCGCTGTTCCGGCCAGCATAGCGCCAAGAATGCGGGGAATACGAATTTGAAATAAAATCTGTTCAGTAAAAGCATCGGAGTTTCCGGTAATAAGTTGGAAAACGTCGTTCAATTGATAATCGGCGGAACCAGAAAGTAGTGCTATAATGATTGTTGCCACGTATAAAATACAAATACTGGCAATGACCAACAGTTTTTTTCTGCTGTTTTTGCGGTATTCATTTATAACAGAGCTGTTTTTCATCAGTGGACAGGCGTTATTTTGCGCAACCCTAACGCAGATTTCATTTGTGATAGCGAAACAGGTTTGTTGAAGAACAAGGTCAATACTTCACTGGCTTTTGTTTCAATGTCAATGTCTTCAAACTGTTGCGGATAAATTATTTTGCCTGCAAACCATGCATTCAGCAGCACAAATTCGTAATTGGTTGCATAATTATTATATGGCAGCAGGCAGTACAACTGATTACTCCGGATGGCATCCAATGACTTTTTCAATGCGGGTTGATTGTTTATATCCTGCAGTGCAAGCGAATATCCGGATTCATCAATGAAAATTATATCGGGGTTCCAAAGCAGCAATTGTTCAATGTCAATATTGGTGCCCTTCACATGCGAAGAAACGATATTTTGTTTTCCTGAAACTACATTATTGGCATTGACAAAAAGAAAAGGAGCAAATGCACCGTGTGTTGATGCAATGCCGTGTGCACCGCTGTAGGCCACGCCTCCGACATATACACCGGGCTTGTCTTCTGGTTTTATCGACGAAGTTCTTGTGTTTAATTCTTCTATCATGGAAGAAATGCCTTTAATCAGAGAATCGGCGCGGTTTTCTTTGTGCAGAATTTTTCCGATAAGACTGAATGAATCAAACAAACCGTTGGAATTCACTTGCAGATCTGGGCAATCGATGGCAACAACAGGAATGCCGGTTTTTTGCTGAAGTGCATCAGCTTCGCCAACAGTAGAGTACGAAATAAAAATTACATCGGGTTGTGCTGCAACAATCAGTTCCGGGTCGCCACCCATTTGTGGTCCGACAGAAGGCAGCTTCATCAGTTCGGGAAACGCAAGCAGATAGGGACGTGAGCTGCGTTTTTCATTTTCTTCGACGCCGGCAATCATATCCGCTGCATCCATATATACCAGCAGGCGTAAAGCTCCGGCACGCAGGGCAACAACTTTATCAATGTTGGCCGGAACTGTAACTTTGCGGCCCAGCATGTCGGTAACAACAATATCCGGATCACTCTGTTCAGCGCGACCCGGATTATTGCAACATATGAAAGAAAAAACAATAATCAATAATACAGATGAATGCAACAAGCGATAATGCATCATGTCTGATCAGAGTTTAAGTGTGATACGGCCATTAATCAAACGTCCGGGACTCAGATAACCATTGACTTCCATTTGCTGGTTATCCATAATATCCTGAATATCGAGTGAGAGCGAGAGGTTTTCGTTGATTTTTCTTGAAATCATCAGGTCAAAAGTCAGGTAGCTGTCAAGTGTAATATTGTTTTCATCGTCGGCAAACTGCGCACTTTTATATAATGCCCGACCCGACACGTTAATGATTTTATTCTGCCAGAACGCAGAGAAAGATGCGTTGTGAGCCGGAACATATTTCAGTGATTTATTCTCAAGGTCTGGTCTTTCAGTGAATCCGACAATTTTTGAATCTGAGAATGTATAGCTTCCGCTGAATAAAATATTTTTGGTCAGGGTATAAGTTGCTTCTGCTTCAAAACCCTTGATTTCGACGCTGGTTACGTTTTCGCGGCGGTAGATGGGACGTCCGTAAATACTGTCGGAAGTAGCTACATAATACAGAAAATCATTTCCCTGCATGTAATATGCGCTAAGCGCAATTTTCAGATTTTTTGCAGGAAAGATATCGAATCCCGCTTCGAAGTTTTCCATGGTTTCGGGCTTCAGTTCCGGATTGGCATATTTTGGTCCGACCCACATCCAGCCGGTTCTGATTAGGTCGTCGAGGATTGACGCCCTGAATCCATGGGAGTAGGAGACAAATGCGCTGAGTTGTTTAATGAAATTGAAGCGTAAACCGGCTCTGGGAGAGACTTTACGCCAGGTGTTATCTCTGAGTTCCGGAATGGTATTCCATGGGTTGGTATTTTCGTGCAGTCCATTCACAAACGAAACCTGATCGAAACGAATACCAGCCAGTAGTCGTATTTTTTTCTTCAGAAAGGATTGTTCGTCCTGAAGGTAGCAAGCCAAGGTATTGATGTTGCCTTCATTGTATATGGTGTCGTAGGGTGCGGTTTGATAGCAATCGCCTCCCTGGATTCCACCCGATTTATACTCGAAGCCGGCAGTGAGCGTATTGTTTTGATTCAGAATACGGTTGACATTGGCCAGCATGCCCATATCCGTGCGTTTTGAATTTACATCGTAGCGTGTATATACGCCGGTTCCGTTTAATTTTTCATTCACGTCATAATAATGCTCCAACTGATAATAAGTATTGAAAGTGTAGGATGTGTTTTTATTTCCACCGCGCAGCATTCCGCGCAGCAGATTGGTGTTGAAATTCCGGTAGCAACCTTCGGGCGTGTGAATCTGATAACCTTCGCCACGCTGATCGCGGAACACATCGTATTGCAGCTCCCAATTCAACCATCGGCTGTTGTCAAAACCAGTTCTTGCTGAAATGCCCATGGCTTCAAGCGACCGCGCAATATCGTATTGTGTTCTGTTGGTGTCCGGCACACTATTATAGCCGTCGCTTTGCTGATAAAATTGAGACAGAACTGCGTAGTAACCTTTTGGATTGCGGATTCGCACGTTCAAATCCTGACGAAAAGTATTGTATGTTCCGTATCCTGCGCTGCAGATGGCTTCGGAAGGTTTTTCCGCTTTTTTTGTAATGATATTGATGACGCCACCCATGGCATTATTGCCATAAAGCGACGATCCGGGGCCTTTAAATATTTCAATTCTTTCAATGTCGTTCTGATTGATCCGGTTCCAGTTTACACCGCCTTCATCGCTGGTATTTACCGGAACGTTATTGACAAGAACCAGGGTGCGACCTTGTTCGTCGCCCGAAAGTCCGCGGAGCGTTACCATGGGGCGCTGGGTATAGAGGCCGGTATTGCGGTTTACGTTCACGCCCGGAATAAAACGGAGCAGGTCATCGGTTTGCAGGGCTGCTGTCTGATTCAGCAAAACGCTGTCAATAATATTAATGCGGGCAGGAATTTCCAGCGGATTACGCTCGGTTTTGGTGGCGGTGATAATCATTTCCTTAATGGAAATAGTATCGCTGATTTCGTTTGTTTGAGCCAGCGCTGTGGATGTAAGCATCAGAATAAATATCGGGATAAAAAAAGTCAGGCGTCCTGTCATTTGTCTTTGTTGTTTGATGTCTGTTGCGATATTTCGTTCTTTATTGTGACTTTGATTAGCTGAATTTTTGAATTTAATCATGTCACTAAAATACAAAAACGTGTTACCATGGTTGCAAAAAAAATTATTCGGTGGTGGTTATTACAAGTTTTCCGTGTTTAACGCCTTTGATGGCAATGAGTTGGTCGGCCAGTTCTTTCAGTTTACCTGATTTGCCCATCACCGCAATGGTTTCGAGGCAATTGTGATGATCGATGTGCACATGCATGACTGATAAAATAATATCGTGATAATCGTGCTGAATGGCTGTGGATTTGTTCTGCAGCTCGCGTTTGTGATGATCGTACACCAGAATGATGCTGCCTGCTACAATCTTGTTGCCATCGGTTTTTTCCTCGACCAGATAATTGGATATAAGGTAACGGATGGCCTGCGAGCGATTCGGAAATTTGTGTTTATTCACAAGGTGATCCAGATCCGAAAGAATCTGTTCATCGAGTGACACGCCGAATCGTTTTACTTTCATGTGTTACCTTTTTTCGAAAAGATGGCACAAAAGTATAAAAAACTACAGCAGTTCCGCTGTGTGTCTGTAATTTATAATCAGATTAAATAAGCGTTATGGTCTATTGTGAGATTATTTTTTCTTTTGTTGTTATACTAAATGGAAATATAAAACAGTCAATCGAAGCAATTTCATTGAAGGTTTAGTTGGCTGATGCCAGAGGTTTAACTGACAAACAGACAAATATCGTCTATCTGTAGAAAAACGAATACCTGCCATACGATCCGCTGGCTGGCGGATCGCACATTAACAAGCAATGTCAGAAGACTCAGCTCTTTATATGCGACTCCTCCCGAGTCGTGGTTTTGTTTTTATGGGCTACAGATATATGACTCCTCCGGAGTCTTCCAAAAATAATTGAACCGATTTATAAACCACTTTGGTATTATACGGGCAAAGCAAGTTGTTACATTTTCACGGGATTTTCTGATGTGATGAAATAATCAGGTATTGCGATCAAAGAAAAAATTTCGTTACCGTCACTTTGGAACAAAAAACAGCAAAAAATACTGTCACTTTAGAACAAAAAATGTGAAAATATACCGTCACTTTGAAACAAAACATGCTAAAAAATACCGTCACTTTGAAACAAAATATGTAAAAAAATACCGTCACTTTGAAACAAAAATCAATAAAAAGTACCGTCACTTTGAAACAAAAGATGTATATTTGCGTTGAAAATCAAAAAGATGCATATGTTTGACAGGAAGGCCATTCAGAACATGAATCGGTGGATGAACAAAAAGAACCGGAAGCCACTGGTTTTGAGAGGAGCCCGGCAAGTTGGCAAGACCACTCTTGTGAAGGTATTTGCAAAACAATTTGGGACATTTCTGCATTTGAACCTGGAGGACAAGCGCGCAGCGGAATTATTTTCGGTGAGCAGTGGCATGGAAGATCTGCTGGCAGCCATTCATTTATATTGTAATATTCCAGCCGGAAAAGGCAAAACGCTGTTGTTTATTGATGAGATTCAGAATTCGCCTGAAGCCGTAGCAAGACTTCGGTTCTTTTACGAAGAGATGCCACAGATTTATGTAATTGCTGCCGGTTCATTGCTCGAAAGCATGTTGAATAAAAGTATCCGGTTTCCGGTAGGCCGTGTTGAATTTCTTGCCATCAGGCCCTGTTCATTTTCGGAATTTCTGAATGCAACAGGTGAAAAAATGCTGGCTGAAAGCATTGATAAAATGAGCATGCCAGTCGCTCTACACGAGAAAGCCAGCCACTTGTTCAACCGATATACACTGGTAGGAGGCATGCCTGAAATAATTGCTGAATATTCCGAAAGCAAGGATATTGTATCCCTTTCTGGCCTTTTCGATTCATTACTCACATCATACAAAGATGATGTCGTGAAATACGCCCGTAATGAAACGATGGAGCATGTCATTGGTCTTATTTTGCAGGAAGGATGGAAATATGCTGCTCAGACCATTTCGATGACCGGATTTGCGGGATCGGCTTACAAAGCCCGTGAGATGGGTGAAGCTTTTCGTACTCTTGAAAAAACCATGTTGCTTGAGTTGTGTTATCCAACTTCGGGTGCCATTTTGCCGATACAGCCCGAAACAAAGCGACAGCCCAAACTTCTATGGCTTGACACCGGTATTGTAAACTATGTTGCGGGCATTCAATCAGAGGTTTTCGGATCTCCCGATATTTTGGATGTGTGGCGCGGAAGGGTTGCCGAGCAGGTTGCAGCTCAGGAATTGCTTACACTGGATGACCGGGTGACCTATCGCAGGAGCTTCTGGATGCGGGACAAAAAAGGATCGGATGCTGAGGTGGATTTTATTGTTCAGAATGGCAGCAGCATAATTCCGGTTGAAGTAAAATCGGCACATAATGCGCATCTGAAATCATTGCACAGCTTTATGGATATTGCACCTCACAATATAGCCGTTCGTATCTGGTCAAAGCCCTTTGATGTATCGATGGTGAAAACAGGAAAAGGCAAGGAATTCCGCCTGATCAGCCTGCCATTTTATTATATCTCGAAACTGCATGAATGGATTGATAGGGAATGAGTGTGTATAACTTCACGCCCATGCTCTGCGCGTTATACCCAATGAGTTGAGCCCTATGCCTTCTTCAGCCACTCATACCACTTGTCCATGCCTTCGCCGGTGCGGGCCGAGACTTCGAAAAACTGCAGGTGATGATTGATTTTCAGCGCATTTTCCTTCACTTTTTCTACGCTGAAATCAACGTAGGGCAGGAGATCGGTTTTATTGATAATGCAGATATTGGAAGTGCTGAACATATTGGGATATTTCAGCGGTTTGTCGTCGCCTTCGGTCACTGAAATGATGACTACACGCGCTTTTTCGCCCAGGTCGAACAATGACGGACAAACCAGATTGCCCACGTTTTCGATGATGAGCATGGAATTGTCGGCTACGTTGAGTTCTTTTACAGCTTTGCTAATCATTTCGGAATCGAGGTGGCAGCCGTTGCCGGTGTTGATCTGAATTACAGGAGCGCCGGTAGCATTGATGCGGTCGGCATCGTTCATGGTCTGCTGGTCGCCTTCGATGACATAAAAATTCAGGTCGTTTTTCAGCGCCGAAATGGTTTTTTCGAGCAGGGTTGTCTTGCCGGAACCGGGCGAACTCACTAGATTTAAAGCATTAATATTTTTTGCATCGAAATAGCCGCGGTTGCGCTCGGCCAGCGACTGGTTTTTATCGAGAATATTGTGGGCCAGCACAAATTCCTTTCCGTGCGGATGTGCATGGTCGTGGTCATGTCCCGCATGCTCATGGGTGTGGTCGTGGCTGTGCGCGTGACCATCGTGGCTGTGTGAATGAATATAGTTGTGTTCGTGCTCATGATCGTGATGCTCATGATCGTGCTCATGATTGTGTGCATGCGCATACTGATGCTCGTGCGGGTGCACATGTGCATGTTCATGCGAGTGTTCTTCGCCGGGTTTATGATAGGTCACTTTCTGATTCGGGTCGCTGCAGCCGCAAGTATCGCACATAATAGTGTAGTTTAATTCAGTGCAAAAATACGAAAATCATCATTATCAAATACTGTATTGTATGAACTTTGCAAATAGTATGTATCAGGCCTTGAATGTTTGTTTACAACAGCAAAGCGGCAATGATTGTTTTTTACGTTTGCGATATATGTTGAATCGTTTAATTGGTAATTATTACAATTAAATCCTTTGCGGTGAGCAAGATACATCAGCTGTGGATTGCCGTCTCCATTAACGAGTATCAGGTCTTTTTGCGAAGAGAATTTATCAAGTATGGATTCAATAGTCAGTTTGTATTTTTCAGAGTCCTTGATGAAGAAATCATGTTGTTGATTGGCGATGCTTTCGGTTATTCCGAGCAGCAGAACACTGAACATAATCCATCGCTTATTGATGGAAGCAATTGCGTAGCCGGCCAGCAGAGCCATTACCGGTACAAACGGAATGATATAGTAATTGTGATGATAGAAGAAAAATCCCGATTTGAATATGTAAATCAGAAACACCAGGAAAAGCAATGTGAAACCAATGAATAAGGGAGTGTTTTTTTTGTAAATCATCAGAAACAATCCTGCGGCGAATACCCCAAACATGATAAAACCTGAAAATGCATCAAAATAGAAATTGTCAAGTGTTTTTCCAAGGTTATCGGATAGTTCTTTTATCCCTTTAAGCATGGGTTTTCCGATATTGTACCAGTTCCCATATTCACTGGCAAGGTAGGGATTCCATATAAAATACCACCAATACGCCAGGATTAATGGTACCGCTGTTACAACAGAAATGGTTATTTTGTTTTTGAGTTCAAATTTTCGGCTTAATACAAATGGCAAAAGAACGACCAGATATATGCCTGCAGGAATTTTTGATAAAAGGGCGAGAGAGCTGAAAACGACATATAAAAACAGAAGCGGATATTTATGATTGTGCAGAAATTTCAATCCGCAATATAGAGCGATAAACATCAGCGAAATGCAATAGGTATCGGGCATCATTTTTCTTGAAAAGGAGAACCAGATGGACGCGGATAAAATTATTGTTGCATAAAACGCGGTCCTTTCACTGATGCCTGCAGTTTTTGCACATTTATAAAAGAAAAACAAACCCAGCGAAGAAACAACCAGATTAATCAGTCTTCCATACCAGTGTGTATATCCAAATAATTCAGAAAACAGGTAGTGGAGGTAATTCATTGAAGGAAACTCCATGGCAATAATATCTGATCCGCCATTGAAATCATCAATTCGTGGATATAAAACATTTGCATCCACTTCAACGAAATTGCGTGCAACCATCAAGCCGGTAACCTGCCTCCAGTTGTGGCTGATTTCCAATGGAGGATTGGTGATTCCGATTAGCCGGATCAGAAAAAAAACAAATATCCAGAATTCAGTAACTGTCTAAATTTTATTTTCTAATTCTATTAAGCATAAGCTTAATCATTGA
>DAOPKE010000008.1:0-53811 GCA_035390965.1 Bacteroidales bacterium
TGCCACATCGGACGTATGATTATTTATAATGTTGCCGATGTGAATGATTACAAAAAATCACCACAGTTGCCTTTGCATAAATCGGACAAGCCATTTTATTTTTTTGAAAAACTACTTCCGGAGCTCGATACAACTGTATTTCCGAAACGCTTCATTACTGAAGATGAAAAAATTACCAACTGGGAAAGTTTGTTTTTGGAAACAAAAACCACGTCGTTTCTGATCATAAAAAATGACACCATCAAATATGAAAAGTATTTTCTTGGCCGCGATGAAAACAGCATTATGACTTCGTTTTCGGCCAACAAGTCATTCATTTCTGCTTTGGTTGGGATAGCTGTAGCCGAAGGGAAAATCACATCTATCAAGGATCCCATTACAAAATATCTCACTGATTTCAAAAACCCGGGATTTGAAAAAATTACCATCGAGCACTTGCTCAACATGGAGTCGGGCATTCGTTTCCGTGAAAACTATTTTAACCCTTTTGCAGAGATTGGCAAATATTATTATGGCAATAATCTGAAGAAATATGTTCCCAATCTTAAGGTTGAAAAAGACCCGGGAACTGAATTCCAATACCGCAGTGTGAATACATTGTTGCTTGGAATGATTGTGGAAAAAGCAAGCGGTGTTCCGATCGGACAATATTATCAGGACAAGCTCTGGACACCGCTGGGGATGGAATGCGATGCCACACTGAATACTGATTCAAAAAGCGGAAATCAGGTGAAATGCTACACCGGGCTGAATGCAAGATCGATTGATTATGCAAAATTCGGACGTCTTTATCTGAACAAAGGCCAATGGAACGGACAGCAGATCATTCCCGAAGAATGGGTGATGGCCACCATTACGCCGATTGTGAAGGAGCGCTCTTCCGAATATTACAAATATCAGTGGCGTATTGATAATGCAGGTAATTTCTGGGCTGCAGGTCTGCTCGGACAATATATTTTTGTGAATCCGCGCACCAATGTAATCATAGTCAGAACTGGCAAGAAAAACGGCTCTGTGAATTGGCCCACGCTGATGGCGCACATTTCGAAAAAAATCTGATATGCCTAAAATCGGCGTTCTATCGGATACACATGGGTCTCTGCCTGATTCGGTGGGCGAATTTTTTGCCGGATGTGATGAAATCTGGCATGCTGGCGATGTGGGCAATGATGCTGTATTGAAACAGCTTGCTTCTATTGCATCGGTGCGTGTTGTTTACGGAAATATCGACGGGCAGGATGTACGAGGCGTTGCGCGCGACCACACATTTTTTATCAGTGGTGGAAAACGTGTATTGATGAAGCATATTGGAGGCCGGCCTGGAGCATATACACCCGAAACACGCGAGCAGATTGCAGCTCTGAAGCCCGATATTTTTGTATGCGGACACAGTCATATCCTGCTGATTCAGTTCAATCAGAAAAACAATTTGTTGCACATCAATCCCGGAGCAGCCGGCAGCAGCGGCTTTCATAAAATGATGACTATGCTGCGTTTTGATATCAGCGACGGCAACATTTTAAATATGGAAGTGTGGGAAAAACCGCGCAAGGCGCTTATCTGAGCCGGTCAGCAGCGCGGACTTTCATTTCATCTTTTTTGATGGCTTTGTTGGCAAACACCAGCAGAACCATGCTGATGAGCGGCATAATGATTCCAATTTCTTTATAGTAAGCATGGCCGTGAACAGCATCGGCCAGACGCTCGGGAACAATAAACATGGCGCCTATGAGCAGACAGTTGAGAATAAAAACAAAGGCATTGAACCGCATTTGTCTGATGCGGTTTTTGAACAGAAAAATAGAAATCAGGAAACTGACGGCGGTAATAGTGCCTGCAAATAGCAGCAGTAGTGGATTGTAAACACCTGCCACCAAAACATCTCCTTTGCATTCGTGCAGATAGAGATAGCCGGCAGCACTGTCGGCAATGACTCTGGAAAACGGAATAAAAATCATGGCCAGAATGGCAAGTGCGCCACCAAGCAGATAGAGTGATTGAATTCGCTGAATCATGGTTTCAAATTTTGACAAAAATAGCGATTTTTCATTCCATGAGCAAATGGAGAATTTCCGGCGATTTCAATGCTCCTGTTTCAGGAAAATGATAGCGAAAATATTGCAGCATGACTTGAAAAATTTCTTTTAGAGATCGTGATGGAATGCGGGTTTCAAAGGGTATATTGATTTCGGCTGATATTATTTCACTCAAAAATTCCGAATTTGTCTGATTTAATGCGGCCTGTGTTGTTCCGGGAACAAATCCTTTGTCGAGTGTGAAAATTATTTTTTCTTTGGCATTTGCAGTACTGTCAATTCCAAATCCAAGCAGAGAAGCCAGTCCGAAGCCAAACTGAACAGGGTATGCAGCCGGAAGATATTCGCTTTCATGTACAAACCGGATGCATTGTTCCATATAGATAAACAGTTCCGGGGTCATCGATTCCTCTCGAATGTATTTTACGGCACATTCAGCCATGAATGTTGAAATGGCCTGACGTCTGAAATCAAAAGCACCATATCGTGGTACATAATCGAGCGACAATGATTTTACCAGTGGAAGTTTTCCGGGTGTGCCAGAGATATATTGGCATTCGGTAATAGCAAGAGGGTATGAAAGAAACGGATATTTGTTTTTATTGTTTTTTAAGTAGGACGCGACAAAAAATGTACGAATTCCTTTTGCAGTCAGACTTTTAATGATTAATCCATTATCACCGTATTTTACGGTATGCAGGATAATACAACGGACAGCAGAAATCATATCAATGATAAAACATAAGTTTGGTTGCTTTTGTTACCGAGCCATCGTCGTTGGTAACAAAGATTAAATAGACACCTGTTGCCGGACGGTCGCCATTCATGTCGAGGCAATTCCATATTGCCTGGCCGCCCTGTGCGCGGGTTCTGAAGATCAGAGTGCCAAACATATCCGTAATGCTCACCCATCCGTTTTCGATGAGACCTGATACAGAAACGTATCCATTGAAATCGCTCATAACAGGATTGGGAAATACCAGCACGGAATCAAGCGATGTATTGGGATCTGTTGCCGTTCCGCGAAATGAAATAATGCCGTTGGTTGTGGCAAAAAACACTTCGCCGCTTTCAGGGATGATTGAAATGCCGTTGATGTCGTCGGAAAGCAAGGGTGAGTTGGTTGTTGTGAAATGATAAATTTCTTTTGTGCCATCTTCGCTCAATAGAAAAGCCCCGGCCTTTTCAGTCCCAATCCATTTACGATTGGCTCCATCAACAGCAATGCACTTCACTTTTTCAGATTCAAGCAGATTTTGCACATAACCACCAACTTCAACCAGTATTTGTTGGGCATCATAGCTGCCTCCATCAAAAACATTTTCAGGATTGTAAATCACAGCAATACCCGCTTCTGTTCCGATCCATATTTCGTTGTCGCGGTCAACGGCCATACTGTAAACACTCATGGATGGAAGAGCGCCAAATCCTTCGGCCGTTGTAAGTTTTTTGTATTCGTCATCAGAAGAAATATCAATGGTATTATTGTCATTGAAAACAAAAACGCCTTCGTTGCGGGGCAATGCAATCCATTTGTAGCCGTTTTGATCAATGACCGGATTGGATGCGGAGCTGAAACTATATGCTGATGCAAAGGTGAAAGTTTTGAATTGCCCATTGGCTTTTCTTACACTTAAAAATTTGTTATTGCCGGTGGTAGCAATCCAGAGGTTATTGTCTGAATCCAATGCAAGACCTGCAACATTGACCCGGTCGGGAGTTGTTCCAACAGGCGACAGGGTGCTGTTTGTTTCGTCATAGACCGAAATCACATGCCCGTCTTTCAATTCCACCAATCCGTATCCATAGGAACCGGCAAATATGTGAGCGGCATCGGATGGCATTGTTTGAACGGTTATGAAATCCGAAATAGTATCAAGTCCGTCTGTGATGTAATTGTAGTAGAAATTCCATTTTTCATTATTGAATACCGAAATTTCGGCAGCACGGTACAAGCTTCCCCACGATTCGTTATAACCGCCAGAGACGGTGGAAATAATATTACCATTGGATGAAAGCGAAAAAGCATTGGACGAAAAAGGGCCTTCAGGTCGAAGAATAACGTAGTTCCAATATGCCCAGGTTTTTACCAGACCATAGTTTTGGTCACCGATGTACAGAAAACCGTCGTTGGTATATGCAGCTTGGTTTGGATTGGGAATCAAACTGCCATATTGAAAAACTAATCCAAGCGAATTCAGATTATTGTCGTAAACATTTACAAAATTATACCCGCATATCAGCAGTTTATTTTCAGAGACATTCATGCCGCGGTTTTCAACGCCTTCGAACGGGGCGAATTTTGTCCATGTATTTCCATCGTAATAATAAACAGTGTCGGTATTGAATGACGGGTTGGATTGAACAGTGAAAAGATTTCCGGCAAACACTTCAAGATCTGAGTAATTTGCATTGGTAACCGGCACATGCATTTTGTTCCAGTTGCCAAAATAAGCCAGATTGGGGCTGGCACTGTGTGCCCTGAAAATGCCTTCATCGGATGAAGCATGGATAGAATCATTAAAAAATTCAATATCTGTAATATTCACGTGACTGCCGTTGTTTCCGATGTAGTAAGTATCTTTTATTTCTTTTTTTACGATATCAACAACAACAATTCCGAAGCCGCAGCACATGTAGGCATAACGCCCGTTGATCACAATATTGTTGATGGTTTTGTTTCCGGGTATGCTTTTTCTTTTTATATCAGACAGATTGAAAACACTGCTGTCAGGTAGTATAAGATCAATATTGGTGTTGGAGTATGCAACAACAAGTGTTTTGTAAGTGTCTGAATATTCAATTGCAGAAATGCCGATATCACTTAATCCTTGTACAGTTGAAAGCCGCACCATTTCCCATTTTGGAACGTCGTAATAAAATAATGAATAAGGTGTGGCGGCATATATAAGGTCGCCGGTTATGGCAAGGTCAATTACAGTGGAGTATGGAAGGTGATCGCGCCATTCACCAACGGCTACTCCCTGGGCTGAAATCAGACCAGTCGTAAGTATCTGAAAACAAAGCAGTGAAAGCAGTTTTCTCATATAAACAAAAGTAATGTTTTTTTGTTGATTAACTTCGGATCCGCTTTTTTATTGCCCTGGCTGTGTTGCCTGAAATCGATTTCATTTTTTTGAAGCTTACCAGAAAAACACCGGTAAAAATGAGGAATGCTGCCAGAACCTTTGGCCAGTCAAGAATTTCCCGGCCGGTGATAATGCCAATGGCGCCGCTGATTACCGGCTGCATGTAGATATATGCACCGACTGTTCCGCTGCTTAAATATTTTATTCCGAAAACCGTAAGCAGATAGGTTAGAAATGTTGTACCGATTACTACATAGGCAAGTGCGCCCCACATTTCGGCCGGCATCTGCAATTGCGGCATCTGCATGGCTTCGTTAAATCCAAAAGGGATAAAGGCAATCATGCCTGCGAAAAATATCCAGAATACAACTCGTAAGGGATCGTGACGTGTCATGAGCGGCTTGGCCAGCACCAGATATGCACTGTATGCAGTAATGTTCACCATGATGATGATATCGCCGCGCAGATGGTCCGAACTCCACGAAATGGCTTTGCCGTGAAGAGTAAGCCATACAGCGCCTCCAAGTCCAACGATGATTCCAAAGACTTGAATCAATGTGGAACGCTCGCGGATGATGAAAAATGCCAGAATCAAAACAATGACCGGACTGATAGTATGCAGCAATGCCGCTTCTACCGGGGTCGTCAGATTCAATCCCGTAAAAAACATAAACTGATTGATGGTGACTCCAAGAATTCCACATAGAAAAATGAGTACCCATTCTTTTAACTGGAAACGGCTTTTTTTGGTGAAAGGCAGAATCAGAGCGAAAAGCAAAGTGGCTCCTGCTGTTCTGAAAATAATAATCTGAACGGGATTCATATAATCGGGCATCAACGATTTGGCAATCCAGTAGTTGGCGCCAAAAAGGATCCCGGAAATGATCAGTGCAATGTGAGCCAGGCGGGAGGAATTCATACGGCAAAGATAATCAGTAACTCCTTGCTGAAATACCATTTTTATTTCGGAATATTTTTTCTGAATACGTCGATCATTTTTTCATCCAACAGTGAAAATGCGAAACAGCGCTTGCCGAGATCTTTCAGCGATGCTCCGACGTGATACAGCCGTTTATTGTCAATAAGAAGAAAGCGGTCATGAGCTGACAAGATTGTTAAAATTAACAAAAGAAATACAACTGAGTTCCCGGTCTCTGCGCCGGGATCTCTTTCTACACCTCAGACTTTTCTTTTGTTGATTTTCGTTACCGACATTTCGATGGAGTTTATCCTGCTGTCGACTCTTCGACGGAGTTTATCCTGCGGAACGCAGGGCTCAGAGTGACAGTAGCAGGGCTCCATGTGACAGCGGCGGGTCTCAGGATGACAACGAGGGAGAGCGTTTTTTACTATGCGCGCTTTGAAACAAATCCAAAACTATAGCGATTTTTCAGCAGATTGAATCAAATCAGAGACAAACATCCATGCATCAAAAATCTGTCCTTCGAAGAAGATGCCTTGCTTTGGATTGACATTGCCAGATTCCATGGCGGCAAACACTTGTTCAAATTTCCGCTCTGTGTCCGATTGTTTTTGTTCTAAAATATTCACGCGGCTCAGTATGGTTTTGTTTGAAATAACAAATTTCCGCATTTCGACAAACGCGCTGATGATAAGGATGCTTATTTGCCCTGCAATTTCACTGCGCAACACTGTCGCAAGCATGGCGACTCCCTATTCTGTAAATGCATACGGATTCGTTGCCGAATGTTTCAACATCGACAACCGGTCACATTTTGTGACCAGTTCATTTACTTCGTAATCAGATAGTTGAAAGCGCCATTGGGGCGGAAAGCGATTCAGGTTCCTTTTTACCGATTGATTCAAAACCTTTGTACCAATCTGATATAATTCAGCGAGATCGCGGTCAATCATCACCTGCTCGCACCTAATTGAAAATATGCGGTTTTCAATTTCAACAATCTCTATATTTTCAGCCTTGTTGTTCATTTATTTTTTAATTGCTCAGAATGTTTTTTATGAATCCGTCAATTATTTTTTCATCCATCAGCGAAAATGCGAAACAGCGCTTTCCCAGGTCTTTCAGCGATGCGCCAATGTGGTAAAGTCTTTTATTGTCTATTAGCAAAAAGCGGTCATGGGCTGCGTCAGAAATTTTTATTTCAACAGGTGGATATTGTGTTTGTCAATGTCTGTTTGCAGCGCAGCGCTGACTTTTTTCAGATAAATGTGTGCAGCAATATCCGGCTTCCTTTTCGAAAGCAGCATCAATACCGATGCATCCACTTAGTGGTTCCAAAGTTCAATCGATTTTTCAGTAGAATGAATCAAGTCAGTCACAAACATCCATGCATCGAAAATCTGTCCTTCGAAGAAGATGCCTTGTTTTGGCGCATCAGCACGGGCTTCGAGCGCATTGAAAACTTTTTCGAATTTGAGGTCTGTTTCGTTTTGTCTGTATTCCAAAGTGTTTATCCTCAAATTCAAATCATTGTTTTGATTCCGCATTTTTCTCATGTGTACAAAAGCATTCATAATACAAATGCTTGTCTGAATTGCTACTTTGCTATTGATTACAGCGGATAGCATGGCCACTCCCTGCTCCAAGAATGCGTGCGGAAGCGCTGATGAATGTTTAAGCATTTGAAACCGGTCGCAAATTGCGACCAGTTGGTTCAATTCTTCTCTTGAGAGTCTGAAACAGAAATTCTCAGGAAACCGGGACAAATTTCGTTTCACTTGTTCATTGACACGTTTTGTTGGGACCTGATAAAGCTCAGCCAGATCGCGGTCAAGCATTACCGGAATGCCACGTATGGTAAAAATCCGGTTTTCAATTTCCGGATTAACCAATTCTAAACCAGTTTGCATCATTTCGATGATTTTATGCAGCCAGATTCACTGTCAATTCTGTAGCGAGGATGTACACCCTGTTTTCTTTCTTTCCGCCGCCGATTTCTGTTTCCTGGCTTCGCAGGCGGCCTTTGAGCGATACATGGCTTCCGCACCTGACCATGTCAACAATCTTGCGGGCAGCATGGTCCCAGGCTACAATGTTATGCCAGACAGTCGTCCGGATCCATTGTCCGTTGCTGTCGCGGAACAATTGATGTGTGCCCAATGTGAAACTCGCTTTCAGTCTGTTTTCGCCATAGCGCTGAAATTTGGGGTCTTTTCCCGCATATCCACTCAGCTCCACCTGATTCGACGGCCATTCCTTGTTCTGCTTTTGTTTTTTAGATGAATTTTCCGCTTTCATACTCGTTTTTTTGCAAATGTATTTGCTTCGTTTTGCATGAGCCGGTATTAAGTATTTACTTTCGGATATAAGTATTTGTAACTGTTTGTTGTCGGCTATAACCTCTTTATCAAACCAATCATGTATTTTCTCGAAAGAAAATCAAATTAATTATTTTTGGAAAAAGGATTGTCGCTGTTCGTGCTTCGCAGCTTTCTTTGATGCTTTCGGCCACAATTTCGTTATGCATTGTGCGCCGCATGCCTCAAGCCCTGTCCTAAGCCCAGTGTCTGAGCACCGACGCTTCGGTTGGCACATATTGCTGATGGCTGAAAACTGACAACTGGCAACTGATAACTGGCTACTTGCAACTATTCATACACAATCAGAAAGACATCTTCATTGTCGCGTTTCATGAGATATTTTTCGCGAGCAAATTTCTCCATTCGTTCATCATTACTTACAACTTCGAGATAGGTTTTTGTGTCCCGGTGAATTTCATCGAGATAAAACTGTCTTTCTTTTCTGATTTTGTGGAGTTCGCTGCGCAGCGATTGCTGGTGAATAAAATTGTTCTGGTCAAAAAAACCGACCCACACTACAAAGACGGTGGTCGCAATGAAATATTTATTTTTAATGATTGACCAGATTTTTTTCTTCATAATATGCAAAAATAAAAAAAACTGCCTGAACCTGGAATGGCGCAGACAGTTTTTATCAAACAACAGAAGTTGATATCCTTATTTCAGGATAGTAACCCAGTTGTGTTTATCTTCTTCGTCTCCATATTGAATTCCTGAAAGTTTTTTGTAAAGAGCTGTGCTCCATTTTCCGGCTTTGCCGTCTTTGCAGAATTCGTATTTGGTGCCAGTTTCGAGGTCTTCGATCAGTCCAATGGGCGAAATAACAGCGGCAGTTCCGCAGGCACCCACTTCTTCGAAAGAACCAAGTTCGTCGAGTGGGATGGGGCGACGTTCTACTTTCAGGCCCAGGTCTTCGGCCAGCACCTGCAGACTCTTGTTGGTGATGGAGGGCAGAATTGAAGAGCTGCTGGGCGTTATATAGGTATTATCTTTAATTCCGAAGAAATTGGCAGCACCGATTTCGTCAATAAACCTTTTTTCTTTGGCATCGAGGTACATGGGTGAACCGTAGCCGGCTTTGTGTGCTTTCATAACACCGGTGAGACTGGCTGCGTAGTTCCCGCCCACTTTGATGGTGCCGGTTCCCAGCGGAGCAGCACGATCACTGTCTTTAATAATCGCAATTTTTACAGGATTGAATCCTTCTTTAAAATAAGGACCTACCGGGGTTACAAAAATAATGAACATGTATTCGCTCGCCGGTTTTACGCCTACTTCGGCACCTGAGCCAAACAACAACGGGCGGATGTACAACGAAGCACCGGTTCCGTAAGGAGGCAGATAATCGAGGTTTTCGAGAACAACAGCTTTAATGCACTCGAAAAACAGGTCTTCGGGCACTTCGGCCATAAGAATTCCCTGAGCACTGCGTGCCAGGCGTTTTGCGTTTTCATCCCAACGGAATAAGCGTACATCGCCATTCTTTCCGCGATACGCCTTCATTCCCTCAAAGGCTTCCTGCCCATAATGCAGAGCCGTTGCGGCAATGTGAATATTCATATATTCAGAGTCCGTTATTTCGGGTTTCGACCAGGCGCCGTTTTTATAGTAGCACCGGACGTTTTTTGCTGTCTTTTGATATCCAAAAGGCAATTTTGACCATTCTATATTTTCCATATCAGTGTGTTATAGATTCGCTGCTAAAGTACATATTAATTTTAATTAGGTCTGTTTGTTTCCGTTTTTTTGGATTGATAAATAATAGGAAGCTGTTTGATAATTGGCACTATATGAAGAATTGCTGATTTCTAAAACAAACTTTAAGGAACAGTATTAATATTATTTTTAATTTTGAAAAAAATTAATGTTTGATTCGAAAAATCATGTATAAATCGATGACACTAAGTATCTCTCTATTGTTATTGGTTTTATTGCCGGCAATCAAAATGCTTGGTCAATCCATTATTAACTTGTACACACCGGTAACAGTTAACTCTCCTCTTTTCAGTAGGGCGAATGAAATTCAGTTTGGGGCCAATCTGAACAATTTTGGGCTCAACTATAAAGTGAACGGACAATGGGCCAATACCATCATGATTGCAAGTATTCAGCATAATCCCGGAAGCATTGAATTCGATCCTTTGAATTTCAACGATTATTCGGATCAGACGGATCAGACACATCTGATTCAATCAAGACCGGACAGGATGATGTATTGCGAACTCGGCCTTGGATATAATTTGCACCATAAAACACAGAAAATCTGTTTTCTGGCTGGTGCAGGCCGGCAGATAATTCATCCGAATACTCGATGGTTCTTTCAGTTTGATTGGGGCAATGAGAGCAGTCTGATCAATGCCGGAATTACTGTGAGGGCTAATTATACAAAAGTGAATGGGGTAGACTTCTTCACAATGGAGCCGATGGTGCAGGGAAAGCTGAAAATCTGGAATTTCAGGATTGTCAATCAGTTCGGGTATTCGGTTGCTATGAAGAAAAATGAGGATTATATGAAACCAGTGCTTACCGTCGGGCTGGAGTATGTTATAGGTAAGGCAGCCCGGAATAAGGGATACAAGGAATAGTGATCTGGGACGTGTGTGACGTCTGCGACGAGTCGCAGTTGTCCCCAGCGTCCCAAGAGTGAGGATTTGCCGCTTAATTCTCATTTTGCCAGCGCAATAGTCCTCAAGGTGTTTATTTTGAATTAATAGTGTTTTTGTATTTTTGATTTTATATTTCGATTTTGTCATCTCATGCTGTAGCTTTTTTAGCAATTAATTATGTCCGATCAGAAAAAAAACACTCAGGGCTTTATTCCCACGCATGGTGGGTACAGGAATCTTTTCAGTTATCAGAAGGCAGAGATAATTTATGATGGAACAGTTTATTTCACTAATCGTTTTTTTAGTAAATATGACCGCACCGTAGGCCAGATGATTCAGGCCGCGCGTAGCGGGAAGCAAAATATTGCCGAAGGAAGTATGGCTTCGGCCACTTCAAAAGAAACAGAGATCAAGTTGACTAATGTTGCGCGTGCCAGTCTGGAAGAGCTCCGTATTGATTATGAAGATTTTTTACGCACAAACAAACTCCCTGTCTGGGACAAGAACCATCGCCTGGTAGCCCGTATTCGTGAACTCAACAAAAGTACGCCGACTCCTACTTATGAGACTTTCAGAAAGGCCATTGAACACGAAAATCCAGAGATTTGCGCCAATGCGATGATTACGTTAATTCAGATTACAACCTTTTTACTGAATCAGCAAATCAAACAACTGGAAGCTGCATTCCTTAATGATGGCGGCTTGCGAGAACGAATGACTCACGCAAGATTGCAAAGAAGAAACAACAAAGAATAATTTTTCGGGACTGTTGCGACTGCTGTGACAATGTTGCAGTAGTCCCGAGTGTCCCAGGCGTGGAAAATAGTAGCATCATTCTCACTCCACCAGCGAAATATTCACCATCAGCTTTTCCAGTTTTTTCTTGAGTGCGAAAGCGTTGCCTGAATAATTGTTCACAATGATGCAAAAGGCCATCATTTCATTTTTCTGGTTGGGAACATATCCTGCGTAGGCGCGCACCGTTTTCATGTATCCACTTTTGGCTCTGAGCTTACCTTTCACTGGGGTGCCCTCGAACATGGTTTTCAACGTCCCGCTTTCACCGGCAATGGGCAGCGATGCGTACAATATTTCAAACCAGGGCTCTGTGTGGATATTCATAAGGAATGTGCCCATGGCTTTCGGCGAAACACGGTTGGCTTTCGAAAGTCCGCTGCCATCGTGCAATTCCATTCCGTTTTTCTGAACGCTGTTTTCGCCGAGCAGGTCGTAAACCGCTTTCAGTCCGCTTTCCCAGGAACCACTACCGTATTTTTTCAGTCCGGACATTTTCAGGCAAGTCTCTGCAGCGACGTTGTAGCTTTTATTGTTGGTGTATTGAATGATTTCGGACAATGGCTGCGAATAATAGGTCATAAGCGGTCTGCCGTATTCTCCGTTGTTTAGATAATAGCCACAGCATTTTCCTGAAACGACGATTCCTTTTTGCCCGAGAAATGATTGCACTGCAATAGTGAAACCCAGCGCCGGATCGGGTGTTGAGCCATATACCTTAAAGTTGTTTTTCCCTGGAGGGAGTGTGCCGTTGATGATGCGGGTGAAGTCGAACGGATCGCCCCAGACTATGCTGTTGTCGCCGGTTCCGCTGCGGCCTGCTGTGGTTTTGTTTTCGAGAACAAATTGCTCAAATGCAGGAAATGCTGAAACATAAGTCGTTTTTGCACCAAAAGTGGCTGGCGTGTTGAACGAAAGCGTCAGGGCATTTCCATCCCAGATAAGGCCTGCAGTGCCGGCTCCGTAGTAGTTGCCGCGGTCATCATCGGGATATGTGTCAGGAATGATCAGTGAATCGAATATTCCGGCATAGCCGTTCAGATTTCCTTCGATGGCTTTAATGCCGCTTCTGGTGAGTGCTGCATACAATGAGTCAATAAATCTCTCCTTGGTAAAAAACGGGAATCCGATGGTGGGGTCTGCGCCACCGACAATATTCAGGTTGCCATGCAAAACGCTGTCAGAGCCAATCTCGCCGTCGATATACACATGCGTGACAAAGCGGAATGTATCTCCAAGAACATCAAGCGCAGTTGAAGTCGAAGTGAGCTTTATGATGGAAGCGGGTATCAATAAACTGTCGGCGTTGTATTCTTCAATGACTTTATTCTGATCACAGTTGAATACAATTACTCCCCAATTGCTTTGTTTCAGATACGGATCGTTTTTTAGATTTTCGATTGACTGGTGCAGCAAGGTGTTTTGTGCTCCCATCGGTAGAAGACAAGTATGAAGCAGTAATATCAGCAGAATTTTTTTCATTGTTCGCTGATTTTTTTTCTGATCAGATGAATGATTTCAACCAATTGAGTATCATTTCCGCTTTCAAGATCTTCTGAATTTTCAGGCAATACAATATCAGGAGTGATGGGTGTGAGTACGGGCGGCGCTGTATCCTGATTGAAGCGGAGTATGCTGATGGTTCCTGTGATTCCGCTGTTGGGCAGTTCGAAAGGAGTGGGTTGTCCGAAGGTTCCTGAAATTGCGCATCCGGCGGGCAATCCCGCAAAGAGCGTATTCGGACGTTTGCGGAGTGTGTTGCAAACAAGACCAGTGGTAGAAGCACTCATTCCATTAAATAATACAACCAGAAAGCCGGAATAGTTTTTCGCGGATTGAATGGGTTTAACTTGTTTTTCCCATGTAGTATCAACGATACCTTCTGTTTTGTGCCATAGAGCCCTCATGGCTTTATTGCCGAATGTACATTGCAGCAGTCTGACAATTTCGGGTTGAAACGGCGTTTGTCGGATAATTTCGTGTTGCACTATGCTGCTTGATTTTGAAATCAGATGATTGACATAGGTGTATGGCTCTTGCATCAGAAAGCGGGTCAGCAGCTTACCGTAGTCAGCAAATCCGCCACCGTTGTGACGCAGGTCAAGAATAAGAACCTTGGGTTGTTTGGCGTTAATGTTTCTGAATGCATTATTAAGAAAAAAGTGATATTCTCCCGGGTTTCCGTTCATGAATGATGCTATTCTCATATATGCAATGGTGCGGTCTTTTGAATAGCCAAAAGAAAAAGGTTTTATGCTTTCATTTCCCGCACCTGAAAAGTAGCTGTGATATGGTTCTTTGTTGGCATCGACACCAGGTAATAAACAGGTATGTGTGGTCGAGTCAGTTCCTGTTTGAATGGTATTTATTGAGTCAACGAAAAAAAACAGGGGATATACGGATGTGAAATAATATTCTGCAATTTTTTCACGACTGTGAATGTTGTTTCCTTCTGAGGATGACAACATCATCAGTACCGGATAGATTGAGTCGGCAGGGATATTATTGATGCTGAAAATTTTGTCGCCGGTGATGCATGAGTCGAAGTAATCTCCGCGCACATACAGACTTCCGTTGCTGATAAATACATCGAGCGGCAGAAATGGCTTGCCGGCCTGCAGATAATCATTGCTTTCGGGTGGCAGGTTCAGTGCACAATGAATATCGCGTATCGAGCTGAAAACAGGCATGAGTCGGCGGTAGAGTTCTGTGGCGCTGATCGAGTCTGTGATTCCGGATTGGAGGGTGTCAATGCGATATCGCAGCATGGATGTATCGCAAACCAGCGCCAGATTGATGTGTGCATCGAAAAATATGTTTTCAAAAAAGGAAATATCTGATTTTGCCTGTGCAGGCGAAAGCAACGGTAGTTCCGTTTGTTGTGCTTCAGAAGACAACTGATTCAGAAAAACGAAAATCAAAATAAATTTCAGCAGATTCATCAATCGCAAAGATAAAAAAATGTACTCACTCTGATGTATGATAAACGAATTTCGGTTGATTTGTTATGTGAAATAAGATTTTTATATATTACATTTGTATGGAAAAACTGAATGATGGAAATGCTATTATCTCTTTTACATACTGCACTTACCTTAACAGGCATTGTGCTTGTGATGATGCTTATTATTGAATTTTTCAATGTTCGCAGTCAGGGTAAATGGTTGACCCGAATGCAAAAAAATGTAACAGGACAAATTCTTCTGGGTACATTTATGGGGGTTTTACCAGGGTGTTTCGGTACTTTTTTTATTGTATCGCTTTTTACTCATGGAAATGTCGGCTTTGGGGCTCTTGTAGCTACTTTGATTGCCACATCAGGCGATGAGGCTTTTCTGATGTTTTCAATGTTTCCCATGCAAACGGTTTTTATTCATATTGGGTTGGCTGTTGTGGCTATTATTGCCGGTTTTGTGGCGCATGCCATATTCAGAAAAAAAACCATCATGACCCGTAAAATGCAGTTTGAGATTCACTCGCATGAAGAAATACCATCTGCCAGAAATTCTGGCATTCGTGATAATCTGAAAAATATTTCTTTTCATCGTGCAGTTTTGATTTTTGGTTTGCTGCTGGTTATTGTCAATCTGGTTCTTGGCGCAGCACATGGACATGGGGGTGGTCACGAAATGAAACATTTTCATTTTGAAGAATACATTAAATATATTTTTGCCGGACTTGCCTTTATTACATTATTGGCGGCATTTATACTGCCCGATCATTTTATCAATGAACACATGTGGGGGCATGTGATTAAAAAACATTTTCTGAAAGTTTTTTTATGGACATTCGGGGCCCTCATTGTTATTGAATTTGCACTTCCCGAACTTAATGCCGAAATGTGGATGAAGGAAAATCCGATTACGCTTTTATTGATTGCATGTCTGATTGGAATCATTCCTGAATCGGGGCCACATATGGTGTTTGTAACTATGTTTGCCGGTGGCTACATTCCGCTTGGAGTACTGATGGGGTCGAGTATTGTGCAGGATGGTCATGGAGCTTTACCATTGCTGGCCGAATCGCAGAAGAGTTTTCTTATTGCAAAGGGAATAAACATTTTTGTAGGGTTTGTTGTTGGCTATGCCTTTATATTATTTAATATTGGATTTTGAAAACATTGAGCCCAATCATTTCTTAAGCAAAACTGGATATGACGGAAAATGAAAAATTGGATAGAATCAAGTTTCTGACGACAGAACTGAACAGGCACAACTATTTGTATTATTCAAAAGACCGGCCTGAGATTTCGGACTATGATTTTGATATGCTGCTTAAGGAACTGGAGCAACTTGAAAAGGAAACAGGACATGTTGAACCGGACAGCCCGACGCAGCGCGTAGGCGGGCAGGTAACCAAACAATTCGACAGTGCTGATCATATTTTCCCGATGCTTTCATTATCGAATGTATATTCCGTTGAAGAGCTGAATGATTTTTTTACGCGTTGCATCAAGTCTGGCGGCGATGATGTTGAATTTACCTGCGAACCCAAATACGATGGCGTTGCTATTAGTTTAGTGTATGAAAACGGATTGTTGGTGCGTGCGGTTACGCGCGGTGATGGAAGTCGGGGTGATGTGGTTACAGCCAATGTGAAAACAATTCGTAGTATTCCTATGCGACTGATGGGAAGCGATTATCCGCAATTGTTTGAAATGCGTGGTGAAATTATTTTACCTTTCTCTTCGTTTGAAAGAATGAATCAGGAGCGGTTTGAAAATGGTGATGAGCCATTTGCCAATCCACGAAACGCTGCTTCGGGCACATTAAAACTTCAGGATTCTGCTGAGGTTGCGGCACGTGGACTTGATTGCATGCTCTACTCATTTATCAGTGATGAAGTTGTTGCCGATACGCATTTTGATGTGTTGCAAAAAGCAAAATCATGGGGGTTTAAAATTCATGATTTTATTCGTCGCTGCAGGGGTGTCGATGCTGTGAAATCATATCTCGATGAATGGTCGGCAAAACGCAATGAGCTTCCGTTTGCAATTGATGGTGCTGTTATCAAAGCCAATGATATTGCGCTTCAGGAACAGATGGGCTACACAGCCAAATCGCCCCGCTGGGCTGTTGCTTATAAGTATAAAGCCGAAGCTGCATGTACAAAATTGTTATCGGTTGAATTCTCGGTTGGACGTACAGGAGTGGTTACGCCCGTTGCAAATCTTGATCCGGTGCAGCTTGCAGGTACTACTGTGAAACGAGCTTCGTTGCATAATGCCGATATAATTTCGCAGCTCGATGTGCGTATTGGTGATTCGGTGTATGTAGAGAAAGGCGGTGAAATTATTCCTAAAATCACAGGAGTTGAATTGTCGCTGCGTCCCGATGACAGTGTTCCATTTGAATATGCAAAGCAATGTCCCGAATGTGGAACTCCGCTCCAACGCAATGAAGGCGAAGCGGCCTGGTTCTGCCCGAACGATATGGAATGTCCGCCACAGATCAAAGGGAAAATCGAGCATTTTATCTCGCGCAAGGCCATGAACATTGATAGTTTGGGCGAAGGGAAAGTAGAACTTTTGTACGATAAAGGATTGATAAAAAATGTGGCTGATTTGTATTCACTCCGAGCCGAACAGTTGCTTGGCCTTGAAAAATCCATGATGGATGAAACCACTGGAAAGACGCGTGTAGTGCGGTTTCAGGAAAAGAGTGTCGAAAATATTCTGAATGGAATTGAAAATTCAAAATCTGTTCCGTTTGAAAAAGTTTTATTTGCATTGGGCATCCGGCATGTGGGTGAAACGCTTGCAGCGAAGATTGCGCGCCATGTTGAAAGCATGGATGCCTTGATGAAAATGAAGGCCGAGGAGTTGGTGCTCATTGAAGATGTTGGAGTTGTTATTGCCGAAAGTATTGTGCAATGGAGTCAATCAATCACTCATATGCAGCTTGTAGAGCGGCTAAAGCTGTCCGGGCTGCAATTCGAAGTGAAGAAACAGGCCTTACAGAGCGAAAAGTTGAAACAACTTACATTTGTTATCAGCGGAGTTTTTTCATCTCCTGAACGACGCAATGAGTTGAAGAAAATTGTGGAAGTCAATGGCGGTAAAGTGGCATCGTCGGTGTCGGCAAAAACAAATTATCTGCTTGCTGGTGACAACATGGGCCCTGCCAAGCGTCAGGCCGCAGAAAAACTTGGAGTCAAGATTATTAACGAAGGTGAATTTTTGATGATGATCGGGTAGAAAGAAATGTCTTTTATTTGGTCGATTCCCAATACGTACTCCCGTTTTTGGTTACACGAAATTCCGGCTTGAGTCCTGTTGCCTGGCTGAATTCGTGAATGGCTTCGTATTCGATTGGAAGAACTAATTTTCCTTTTTTATCAATGACGCCGCATTTTTTATTTTGATATACAACCACAAATTGCTGATCGTACCAGGTGTGGCCGACAATCATGTCATATATAAATTCTGTTACCAATTTGCCTTTATCATTTATGATTGCCCATTTTTCTTCTTTCTGAACGGCGGTAACATCAATGATGAAATCAAATACCCGATCGTAAACCGGCGCCACAACGATCTTTCCTGTGGTATCAATAAATCCGTATTTATTATTCTCCTGATAGAAAACCCGATTGTTGTGAATTTCATAGCCAAGATGTTTGTATTTGCAAGGAATGACTTCTTTTCCATGTCGGTCGATGTATCCATATAATGAATCACGCATGACCATTGCATATGGATTCGGATCTCTGGTGTACATGATTTGTCGGAACCCGTTGAATTGTTGATATCGCGCGGGAATCAGGATATTGGTGTTTAAGTCCATCAGACCAAATAGTCCGTTCTTTTTAAAAATCAGGTTGCCGCTCAGATCGAATTGAATCAATTCATATTTACAGGGAATAATGATTTGAAAATTTGAATCAATCACGCCATACATCGTATCCCGGCGTATGAGCGCAATGTTTTTATCTTTCCAGAAATGACCTATTTCCTCGTATTTGCAGGGCAAGATAATTTTTCCTGATTTATCAGCCAGCCCAATTAATTTGTTGCGGCTGATACGATAAAAATCTTCATTCGGCATTTTATACAACTGATCGTAAATGACCGGTAAAACTACGATGCCTTCATTATTTACGAGACCATATACGTATCCGCGACTGACAATATTTCCATTTGTTTTTTGCCACTGCACAACATGATCGCAGCTCTGAATACGGTTCCCAAGTGTATCAATGCAAAACTTTTCGTCTTTGAATTGCACCAGAGCATAATCATCGCGCCCAAAATTTTCCGAGTCCTCGAATTGACATGGGATTACTTCTTTGCCCTGTTTGTTGATGTAACCCCATTTGCCGTCGCGGAAAACGCGGACAAGTTTTAAATCGCTGGCATAAAAACTTTCACATATTTCGTAAACCGGCGCCACTACTTCGGTGTACGATGAATCGATAAACCCAATTCGCCCGTCTTTTTTCACCATTGTCACCGGATATTGATGAATGTATTCCGGATTAATGATTTCATCGTAATCGCCGATATCTTGCACGGTGCTTTTGTCAATGCGGTAATGCTTTTTAACTTTATCGTTTTTTGAAAATGAAATCAGTTCCTGACTTTCCCAAACATAGGAATCATATTCCATCGGAATGATTTCTTTCTGTTCTTTATTCATAACTCCCCATTTGCCATTCAGCCGGGTCAGCAGATTGTTTTTGAGTGGATACAGCGCATCGTATTTCATGGGAATCACCAGGTTGCCCAGCGAATCAATCAATCCTGATTTGCTGGTGCCGTAAGGATTGTCATTGCCTTGAAAATATGAATGTACTTTTGCTGTTGTATCAATGTTAATCAGGTTATATACTTTATAAAATCCGTTGAAAAAGTTCATCGGCTGCGGGCTGTAGGGCCACACCCCTTTCGAAAAAGCAACTTTGCCGGCATGAGTTGGTATGAACTGATGTATCAGGTTGTTGCTTTTTTTATCGAGTGGAATATCTTTGAAAAGCGCATTGAGCGATTCAAGCGACCAAAAAGTATTATACGCTTTGATAATGGCTCCGGTGCTGTCGCGAAAAAAATATTCATTGGGCGGGGGTGGTGGTTCGAGCATACTGTACGACATTGCGCGGGGCTGCGATTGTTCCAGAAAAAATATTTTGCGGTCCCAATAGGCAAGGTGATCGACTTCGATCATCTGAACGCCGTTGTAAAACGGATAGTAAATAGTATCAATCTGTTCCGGCATTCGCGGGCGGAAAATGTCATCAATATCGCTCTGCGCACGACACGACATTGTTGTTAGGCCGACAATGGCCATAAAGATAAGTATCCGCATCTGATTTTGAATAAGGCGCCCTTTTGTACAAGGTTCGTGCCGGGTTGAAAACTTGTTGTGTTTTTATGTTTTCTTTTATTTATACCTTTGAAAAAAAATTACAGCGATTATGAATTTCGATGTCATTGTGATCGGGAGTGGTCCCGGAGGATATGTAGCAGCCATCAGGGCTTCGCAGCTTGGAATGAAAACAGCCGTAGTGGAAAAGGCCGAAGTGGGCGGAATCTGCCTCAACTGGGGATGTATCCCTACCAAGGCGCTGATGAAAAGTGCCCAGGCCTATAAATACATGAAGCATGCGGCCGATTATGGCATTAAGCTCGAAGGTGAGGTGAAACCTGATTTTCCGGCAATGGTATCGCGCAGCCGCGGTGTTGCCGACACCATGAGCAAAGGCATTCAGTTTCTTTTCAAAAAAAATAAAATTGAAGTCCTGCCTGGTTTCGGAAAACTGATGCCCGGTAAAAAAGTGGAAGTTACGTCAGCCGACGGAAGCAAAACCGTGTATCAGGCCAATCATATCATACTGGCTACCGGTGCGCGTTCGCGGGAATTGCCCGCATTGAAACAGGATGGTGAAAAAATTATTGGCTACCGCGAAGCCATGACATTGCCGCAGCAGCCCGAAAGCATGGTGGTTGTGGGTAGTGGTGCCATCGGCAGCGAATTTGCCTATTTCTACAATACCATCGGAACAAAAGTGACGCTCATTGAATTCCTGCCGAACATTGTTCCAGTCGAAGACGAAGAAGTGAGCAAACAACTCGAGCGCTCGTTCAAGAAAGCAGGAATGAATATTCTCACTTCAGCTGAAGTGACCAGAGTGGATAAAGATGGCGATAAATGCAAGGTGTACGTGAATACCAGAAAGGGCGAAGAGGTTTTCGAAGCCGATGTGGTATTGTCTGCAGTTGGCGTTGCCACTAATCTCGAAGGTCTTGGACTTGAAGAAACCGGTGTTGCATCTGAGCGTGGCAAAGTGCTGGTGGATGATTATTACCGCACCAATGTTGAAGGTGTGTATGCCATCGGCGATATCGTAAAAGGTCCTGCTTTGGCGCATGTGGCTTCGCATGAAGGAATTATCTGTGTGGAGAAAATTGCCGGCATGGATGTTCATCCGCTGGATTATGGCAATATACCTGGCTGTACCTATACTTTTCCGGAAGTTGCTTCGGTAGGAATGACTGAGAAAGCCGCATTGGAAGCCGGTTTTGAGATTAAGACCGGAAAGTTCCCGTTCACTGCCAGCGGCAAAGCCAAAGCAGCCGGCAACACCGACGGATTTGTGAAAGTGATATTTGATGCGAAAACCAATCAGTGGCTGGGTGCGCATATGATTGGCGACAATGTAACGGAAATGATTGCCGAAGCAGTTGTTGCACGCAACATGAAAGTGACCGGACACGATATTATTAAATCAGTACATCCGCACCCAACCATGAGCGAAGCTGTGATGGAAGCTGTGGCAGCGGCATACGGCGAAGTGATTCATTTGTAGTTCTCATTCCCGCAACCCACCAAAATTTATGTGCGGAATAACAGGTGTTTTTTCAAAAAACGATAATGGCCGGAAATATTTTGAAAGTGTTCCGGTTGCATTAGAAACGCTCAGGCAGCGGGGACCGGATTATTCTGCCACCAAAGGCGGCGATCATTTTTTATTTGGTCACGCGCGTCTGTCGATCATCGATACCAGCGAAGCATCGCATCAGCCCTTTGTTTCGGAGGATGACCGCTATACCATGGTTTTCAATGGAGAGATTTTCAATTTTCGTGAAATCCGCACAGAGCTTGAGAAGCAGGGACATACTTTTCGCACCAGTGGTGATGTGGAAGTTGTTTTGAAATCGTTCATTCAATATGACGTAAAGTGTTTCGAAACCTTCAACGGATTTTTCGCCATAGGCATCTTTGATTCATGGGAACAGCGACTGGTGCTTGCCCGCGACCGTTTCGGCGTGAAACCATTGTTGTATTATTCCGAAGCATCGGTATTTGTTTTTGCTTCGGAAATGAAAGCCATTCTGAAATATCCGATTCGTCGGACACTTGATGAACAGAGCGTTTACGAGTATTTCAGACTGACGTATATTCCGGAACCGGATTCTGTTTTTCAGGAAGTGAAAAAGTTGCAGCCTGCTCATTATGCGGTAATAACAAGGGATAAAACGGAGTTTAATGCCTATTATTCCATTGCGGATGAAGGATTTTCAGGTTCCTACGAAGATGCCTGCGACCGGCTCATAGAGCTTCTTTCAGACAGTGTTCGTATGCGATTGATTTCCGATGTGTCGATTGGAGCTTTTTTGAGTGGAGGTATTGATTCATCAATAATTTCCGTGTTGGCTGCACAACACAATCCGAACATACATGCATATTCCATTGGATTTCCGGATGCTCCATATTACGATGAATCGGTTTATGCGTCTTCTGTTGCGAAAAAGCATGGTTTGCGGCATACGATTATTCCGGTCACTGAGTCCGATTTTTTGAATGCTTTGCCATCGGTTCTTGATTATATTGATGAGCCCTTTGCTGATTCGTCGGCCATTGCAGTGAATGTGTTGTCGTCGTTTGTGCGAAAGCATGTAACGGTTGCATTATCGGGCGATGGTGCCGATGAAGTTTTTGGCGGATATCGCAAACACCGCGCGCTGGCTATGATTGCACGTGCAAACCGTGCGAAGATGATGGCTTATACGGCTGCGGCCGCCATTCCCGGCGTATTCGGCCGTGGGAGCCGGTTTTCAGATAAAATGCGTCAGGCACGCCGCATGGGCAGGGTGGCATCGATGCGGCCCGAAGAGCGTTATCTGTTTCTGGCTGCTTTTCATTCAGGCCGCGAAGTATCGCATTTGTTGCATTTGTCGAGGCATTACAGCATGGATCGTGTGCGGAACCAACTTGATATTTCACATCCTTCTGATATGAATTCAGTACTCAGAAACGATGTTAAGCTTGTTCTTGCCGGCGATATGCTGCGAAAAGCCGATTTGATGTCGATGGCAACGTCGCTCGAAATACGTTCACCTTTTCTTGATCACCGGATAATTGACTTTGCCTTTTCGTTGCCATCTAAATGGAAATTTGATTCCTTGAGTACAAAAAAGATTCTGACAGATTCGTATAGGGATATATTACCCGAAAATGTTATCAACAGACCTAAACATGGTTTCGAAGTACCGGTGGGTAAGTGGATGAATGGTGCTTTATTGAATGAAATACAAACGAACTGGTTCGAGGATAAATTTATACGATATCAGGGAATTTTTCAGTCTGAAAAAATTCAACGTTTAAAACATCAGGTTGAACGTGGAAGGGGGCTGAGGGATCAGAGCTTATTGTGGTCGCTTATTGTGTTTCAGAGTTGGTGGAAAAAATTTATGTAATGGCAGAAAAAATACGTGTATTAAGAATATTGAATCGATTCAATCTGGGTGGACCGACATATAATGCATCGCAGCTGACTAAGCATCTGGAGCCGGATTTCGAGACCCTGCTGATTGGTGGAGCCAATGAAAAAGACGAACATGATTCATTGCATATTCCGAATTCGCTGGGAATAGAGCCGGTCATTATTGATTCAATGCGGCGTTCAATGAATCTTGTGTTGGATCGGGCTGCCTATCGTGATATCAAAAAAATCATCAAGGAATTCAACCCCCATATTGTTCATACGCATGCATCCAAAGCCGGTGCTGTTGGCCGAAGTGCAGCGTTTAACATGAAAGTTCCTGTGATTGTTCACACCTATCATGGTCATGTTTTTGAAGCATATTTCAACGGACTCATCAGCTCGGTTTACAAATCCATTGAGCGTAATCTGGCGCGAAAGACTGATGCTATCATTGCATTGAGTGAACGGCAGAAAGCAGATCTGACAAGCAGATTCAGAGTTTGCGAGAAAGATCAGGTGCATGTTATTGCCAATGGTTTTGACCTTGCAAAATTTCAGGAAGACAAAAAAATAAAGCGGGCACAGTTTCGCGAAAAATACAAGCTCAGAAATGATGAATTTGCCATTGGTATAATCGGCCGCATGGTGCCGGTGAAAAACCACGCCATGTTTGTCGATGTTGTTGAGCGCGTCAACAAGCTCTATCGCGGAAAAGTGCGTTATTTCATTGTCGGTGATGGCGAAACCTGCGAAGACACCCGCCGCCGATTCATTCAGAAACGCATTGCCATCAATGACAGCACAGAGCCGGACACAATGGTTCATTTCACCTCGTGGCAGAAAAATGTGGATGATATCATGGCCGGATTGGATTTGCTTGTACTTACATCGCTGAATGAAGGAACGCCGGTTTGTCTTATCGAAGCGCAGGCATCCAATTGTCCGGTTGTGAGCACCGATGTCGGCGGTATCCGCGACATAGTGATTGACGGCAAAACCGCTCTGCTCTCGCCGTCGCAGGATGTTGAAACCATGAGCCGCAATATTGTGAAACTCATCACCGACAAGAAAATGTATGAATCGATGACGCTTCACGGATGGGAATTTGTGCGGGACCGCTTTCAGTATCAGAGGATGGTGGAGGATATGAAGGCTTTGTACATGAAACTGCTTGCTCAGCAAAAAGTTCGGTTGTAAATTGTTTTTTGAACGAATAGATAAGGACATTTATTCCTTCAGAAATTTTCCCGTAAGGATTTGCTCTTTATTTTGTGCACGGATAATGTAAAGGCCTGTATTTAATGCTGAAACATTCAGCGTGTTTTCTCCATTGGAAAGAAATTGTTCAAGTTGACGTTTTCCATTTAAATCAAAAACCGAAACCACAAAATCGTCGTTTTCGGGTAACTTTAAAAATAGCTGATCCGATGCCGGATTTGGATATGCCACCAAAGGCGCCGCCTCACTGCCCGACATTTCTTCGAAACCAAGACCGGTAATGTTGATTTGTGATAATGCAACAGGATAGTAGTTGTAAACTTTCACTGTGTCGGTATCGCCAAAACCAGATAAATAAATATAACTGCCGTCGAAACTCATGAGCATTTTATCGGAATTGAAATACAAGTTATGCACATTAGTGCTTTCCGGAAAATCGTAATTCCAAATGGGCACAAGGTTTTCAGGATTCAGTAGAACAAGATTTTCGCTGAAATGGTGTATGAGATTTGATTCCAGTGAGTCGCCATTTTTGTAATAAAACATACCGGCCAGAGTGTCATATTCAAATGATAAATTTTCTTTGCCCCCTAAGCCGGGATAATTGTCCACCAATGTATCATAGCCATTATAAAATTCCGTGATAAAAATTCTGTTTTCATTTTCGATAAATTTCGAATTGTTTATAACGGGAATTGAAAAGTAAGAATAATACATGGAGTTGAAATTATTATCAAGTTTATTGATGAGGCCGTAATTCCAATAAACAAAACTATCTATTGAAGCAACAAACACTTTTTTAGGAATAATGGAGTCTGGATTCATAAAAACAGGATAATAGAATCTTCCCAGAGTGAAGAAGTTCCCGCTCTCGTCAATGGCAAAATCATTATATTCTCCCGGTAATTTATGATTTTGTAAAACAAACAAATTCCTGTCAAACTCAAGCGCAAATGTGTGTAATCCGGCAGTTGTATCAGGCGTAAAAAGCATATTGTCAACTATGACCGAATCGCTAATACTGCCCAGCACATACAATTTATCACTGTGCAATTTGGAATCAATTGGGAAATCATAATTTCTGTTTTTAAGCAAAACGGGAATAACCTTATTGCTAACCGAAAGATTAGAATCATATTTCACAATAAAACCTGCGGTATCAAGCGGAAATGCACCTGCAGATCCACTTCTAAGACAATAACATAAATGTACAAACACCTCTTGATGGCTGTTTACTAACAGGTTCTTAATAAATAATGCGTAGTTTGAAGCGGCTTCGCTTAAATTGGCAAGATCCTTTATGGCCGGTGGCAAAGCCAGACTATCGTAACCGAGAAAATTTCCGGAAAGTGAATAATTTATCACTAAAAATCCGTTTGTTTTTGGAACCGGAATTCCTTTTCTTAGAATTATATTATCGCGATAGGTGGCGGAATCGAGAACCGGATAATTGATAATCACTCTGAATGTGTCATTCTGAATAAAGGTTGTAGCAATATTCTGGTTAAGGAAAATGGAATCGAGATATAGTGTATCGGCCATGACGATCTGATTATCTTGGCTGAGTATGGTTGGATAAGTATAACCTGATTTAAAAATATTTGGCCACACCCAGTTGTCTTCATACGGAAAAATGGTGTATGCGAAATAGTAATTCTGATTTTTCAGAGTTATATTGTTTGTCGTAAATACAGCCTGATTATAAACAGAATCAACAACATCATCCGAAAGCCGCTTCCATTCAAACGTTTGGCTGAAGGAAACAATACAAAGTATTGTCAATAGTATGGTTGAAATTATTCTTTTCATAGTTGTTGTTTTTTTAGTGTGAAACGATCAGTTTTTTTGTTAGAGTGTTGTTTTGGTCAATATATTGAACCAGATAAATCCCGTTTGGATAGTTTATTGAATTTATTTTCATTGTTTGAGCGCCATTTATAAATTGAAATTGGTCAATAACGCGACTATTTATATCGGATATCCGGATTTCTCCTGATTCGGAGGCTTGTTGAAAAACAATAGTAAAATCATTATTAGCCGGATTTGGATAAACGGAAAAGTCTGTATTGTTTTTCATTTCAGAATATCCTTCCGTGTCTTAATAATGCCCGTAAACACTTAGTCCTATGTGCATGGTTTCGCCAATGTCCAGCGGAGCATAATATCCGAGATTATAAACATATCCGGTTGTTTTTGCCGTTAATCCGTCAAAATAAGTGAGCATTACACTGTCTTCAGGAGTAAACAGCCAGTTTGAACCCGATTGGTGTGGTTGTCCCCATAAGTTTGAACTGCTGTTGCGAACCCAAAGAGCTGTATAAAACGGTGGAATAGGTACTCTTTTCCCGGTACGGCTGATTGAAACAGTGTCATATTCTGTCCGGTGCAAAAATATCTTTTTTGCTTCTGCATGGACAAAATCTTTCAAAATAATAGTTGGTATTGAATCTATAAAAGCCGGAGTAACAAAATCCCCGAAAGGCCTTACAATATTGCTTGTATCGTTTATTGTAGCCGGGTTCACATAACCTGTATCAATCCATAAAAGAAGAACACTTTTTTGTACTGGTTTACCGGCAATGGTATCATAAAAATCCGGAGCTGAAATTTTTGCGTTATTCAATTCGTAATTGTTATTTTGGCTAAATGCCGGATTCGAAAAAACACAACTCACCACTATGTTCATAAAAATGACGTAGATTTTTAAATCGTCTAAAAAATGATTACGTCTTTTTGTAGATAAATGGGGGGGGCGGTTCGACTTATCGAGCATGTTTATAGAAATATAGATTTGATTCATGAGGTTTTTTCAGGATCAGACAAGCAAAGATAACAATAATTTACTTAAAGTCAAGATATAGTCAATGTATTTTGTGCTGAAAACTAAGAAAATTCAGACAAGGTTTTATATTAAACATATTTTTCATGAAGCTAATATAAACGGTTTTTGTGATGCCATCTTGTTACGGCAGGTAACCAATATGCCATTTCATCGTAAAAATGGTCAATTGTTTAAAATTGCCTACCTTTGACTATTGTTTGCACTCTTATGCCCAAAAAAATATCTGCCTTAATTCTTTTATTGTCAGTCGTTTTTGTATCATGCAACCGGAATTTTTATCCGTCAGACATGTTCAAGGTAAAGGACCGGGCGAGCTTTGCTCCTGCTTCGGAACTGTTGGTGCCGGTTAAGCCGCTTTTGCAGACCGGAGATAATCTGTCAATTAATGTATATTCCAACAAGGGAGAAAAACTGCTGGAGCCATTGAGTACCGCATCTCAGCAGGGAGCAGGTGAGAGCTCACCTTTTGTGTTTACGGTTGATTCAGCCGGGAATATTGAGCTGCCGGTTGTCGGACAGATGCATGTGGCCGGGCTTACGATTGACCAGACCGAGAAAGAGATTGCAGCCCTTTTTGCCAACTCTGTGGTTGAACCTTATGTTCAGATTTCGGTTCTCAATAAACGGATATTTTTCATGACTGGTGGTGCAAGTCAGGCAGCAACTGTTATTCCATATGTGAATGAAAACACAACACTGATAGATGTGATTACCGCTGCCGGCGGCATCAGAGAAGGGAAGGCCTATTCCATCCGCTTGATAAGAAACACGACTGCTGGATTAAAGATTTACGACATTGATCTTTCCGATTTTGCACAGGCGAAATTTTCTTTTGTGCAGGTGCTGCCCAATGATATTGTATATGTGGAACCGCAGCACAGGCCGTTCAGAAAGTTTGTTGAAAGTCTGGCTCCATATCTTACCCTGGTTTCCACAGGTTTGCTGATTTATAACATTACACGTTGATACGACCATGACCGATAGCCGCAAAGTAAAATTCAACGATGAATTCGATTTCAAACTGTTCCTCAATATAACGAAGAAGAGTCTGAAATACATTATTGTTTTTACCATTCTTTTGTTTGCTGCTGTTTTCGTTTATTTGCGTTATACACAGCCGGTTTATGAAGCTGCATGCATTGTGCAGATCAACACCGACGACAAGGCCGAAAAGCTTTTTGACAACAAAACGTATTACGAGGATGATATTTACCGGAAGATTGAAATTATGCGGTCGCCGGTTTTTATGCAGCGTGTCGTTTCTCAGCTTCCGTTGGGAGTGAGCGTTTTTGCGAAGGGAAACATCCTCAATTTTGAGTTATATGATGATATCCCTTTTGATATAAAATATGAAATTATTGATTCAACCTTTTATGGTGTTCCGTTGCTTGTTGAAGTTCATGATTCCGATTTTGTTATAGCCGAAATCAATGGAGTTGTTACTGATACACGTTTTCATTTCCACGAGCCGGTTTCGTTGCCTCAGGTGAATTTTGTTTTAACACCTTTGCAAAACAACAGCCGTGCATTTTTCAATACCAACAAAAACAAGCAGTTCATTATACGCTTCAATAATCTCAATGATATTGCAGCTCAGTATTCGCAAAAGGTGAATATTGCTGTTATTAATGATGTGGCAAAAACAATTCGCATCAGTTTAAAAGATTTTAACCCCAGGAAGGCAGCTGATATCGTAAACAGTGTTGCAAAGGAATTTGCTGCATTCGAAGTGGAATATCAGAAAAACAGTTCTTCGAGTATTCTGGAATTTATTGATTCGCAGTTGGGTCAGGTTGAAGAAAATCTTGATGAAACAAAAGATTCTCTTCAACAAACATCATCACCGGCCATTGATTCTACACTTGATCGTACCGCACTTCAGTCGCGGCTTTTCGAGCTTGACAATCTGATTTTGGAAAATTCGGCCGAGGTTGAAGCCCTCGAAGTTTTTTACAAGGTGTTTTCGTCGGGAAATGCCGATATAATTACATTGTTGCCACTCATTAGCGGTATTGAATCTCAGGTATATCTGTCACCATATCTTCAGTCGCTTAAAGATCTTGAAATGCGCAAGCAGGAATTGCTGCTTCGTGTTACTGAGAATTCGACTGCCATAGAGAGTATCAATGCTCAGATTGATTTTCAGAATAAAATCATCAGAGAGAGTACCAGTGGTTTGTTGTCGAAATACAAAAGGCAGCAACAACGATATACTTCTGAAAAAAACAATATTCTGCGTTTACTGGGGAAACCCATTGTTGGAACAATGGATGATCAAAGCCGCATTGAGCGCTATTATTCAGTGAATGAAAAATTCTACAATCAACTGATTGAAAAGAAAATTGAATACAGCATTGCTCAGGCAGGGTATGTTAGTCAGCTGATTGTTTTGCAACCCGCACAATCGAGTTTTACGCCGGTGTCTCCCAACAATAAACTTATCTGGATTGGGGCATTTGTTTTTGCGCTCGTGATGGGTTTTGCCTTTCTTGTTTTGCGCTATATACTTTACAATGAAGTGGTGTCATTGCGTGATGTGAAAAAACTTACTACGGTTCCGGTTCTGGGTGTTATCCCAAAATACAAAAGCTACATCCCCGTCAGTCAGTTGATTGTGGATACCAGACCCCGATCCTTGCTTGCCGAAGCGCTCAGGGCCATACGAACCAATCTGCAGTTTATAAAAAATATTACGCAGTCGAAAGTTATTGCTATTTCGAGTACTGTCTCGGGAGAAGGAAAGACCTTTGTGGCCATTAATTTCGCAGGTGTTCTTGCGTTTAATAACAAGAATGTGATTGTGCTTGATTTTGATTTGCGAAAACCGAAAATTCATCTTGGTTTCAATACTGATAATGAAAAAGGCATTTCTTCCATTCTTTTAAAGATTAATACACCTGATGAATGTATTCGCCACAGTAGTATTCCCAATCTGCATTTTATAACGGCTGGTCCAACGCCTATTAATCCTTCAGAGCTTATTTTGACCAATGAAACGGATGATCTGATTGCATATCTAAAGACTAAATATGATTATATTATCATGGATACGCCTCCAATCGGATTGGTGAGCGATGCCATGAAGCCATTGCAATATGCCGATTATCCGATTTATGTTATTCGGGCAAATTATTCAAAACGTTCTTATATTTATAATATTGAAAAATTGTATCATGAGAACAATCTGAGATTTATGAGTATTATCCTCAACAATGTTGACCCGGAGATTACCGGTGCCGGCAGTTCACAGGGTTTTGCCTATGGTTATGGTTACGGATATGGTTATAATAATTCGCGACATGGCTATTATGATTCAGATGATTCGGTTGCCAAAACATGGCGCGAAAAAATATTGGATAAGTTTAGAAGAAAGCGATGATGGAAGTTTTAAGATTTGAATGTGACGGGTTGATTCTGATAAAACCGAAAGTGTATGCCGATGACCGCGGACATTTTCTCGAAACCTATCATTGGCAGAAATACCGCGAGCTGGGAATTAACAGTGATTTTGTGCAGGATAATGAAAGTTTATCACACCGGCTTGTTTTGCGCGGCTTGCATTTTCAATCACCGCCTTTTGCCCAGGGAAAACTTATTAGGGTACTTCGGGGCAGCATCTATGATGTGGCAGTCGATATCAGAAAAGATTCACTCACCTTCGGAAAATGGCAATCGGTTGTTCTTTCAGCCGAAAACAAGCACCAGTTCTGGATTCCGGAGGGCTTCGCCCATGGATTTCTGGCGCTCGAGGATAACACAGTAATTAATTATAAATGTACAGCCAATTATAATGCATCAGCGGAACGCACATTGCTCTGGAATGACACTGATCTGAACATCGGATGGCCCGAAACGCCCCTGATTGTTAGTTCAAAGGATAAGGCGGGGGAGATTTTCCGCGATTTCGTATCACCATTTTAATCGCTTTATGTATGGTCTGGAATGATATTGTACTTGTGGTAGTTTTGTTTTTTGGATTTTCTTTGATAATCAACGGCTTATTTCTGAAATTCTCCAGTACACTTGGTCTGCGAACAGCAAAGGAAGCGGGTGTGCGGTGGAGTGCATCCCAAAAGCCATCATTCGGAGGCATTACTTTTTATATCCTGTTTCTGATATCCGTTATTTCCTATTCAATGTTGTTTCCCAATGCAGCCATGGTTCGCAACGTCGAATTTCTTGGATTGATGCTGGCCGTATCCATTGGTTTCATTGCCGGATTATTCGATGATGCCTTTAATACCAAACCGCTTATTAAATTCGGATTACAGATATTGACAGCGGTGGTAATTATTTTTTCGGGATCAGCAATCTGTATAACCGGAAACATGTACGGCGATATGATTCTTACTGCTGTGTGGGTCATTGGAATTATGAATGCCATTAATCTGCTTGATAACATGGACGCTATTGCTTCGGTCGTTGTTATTTTTATACTGGCCTGTTTTCTTGTTATTATGCAATTGAACGGGTTGAACGATGGCCCGTATCTGTTTATCTCAATCGGATTGATTGCCGCTGTTGGTGGTTTTTTGTTTTTTAACTGGAATCCTTCGAAACTTTTTATGGGTGACACCGGGAGCATGTTTTTGGGGACAGCTGTTGCTTTTCTTGGAATCAAATATGGTTGGAATATACAGCTTGAAAACGCTGTTGTTGCCGATTGGCAGAAAGTTCTTACTGTTGTTGTTGTTTTTATTGTTCCATTAACCGATACTACGACCGTTTTCATCAAGCGAATCTTTTCCGGACACTCTCCTTTTATTGGCGGCAAGGATCATACAACACATCATTTGTCTTATCTCGGACTTAGTGAGAGAGCAGTTGCAATGGCTTATTGCCTCATCGGGCTTCTTTCTTTGCTGGCAATCGTAAAATTATTATCTTTGTTCAGTCATTGGAATGGATTTCTAACCCTTGCCTATGTCTCTTATATTGTCATTGTATTCGGGGGTCTCTTCTATATTGCTCATCTGAATCGTGACCGGGAATAAGCCAGATGCAGTGTCTTTTTCATTGATTACAGGAGGTCTTTTCAAAAGACTGTTTCTGCTTTTTTTGTCTCATGAGCGCATCTTTTTTAAATACTTATTGTATATCCGGAATTATGTTTGTGAAAAAGTGGATTATCGGCCTTATTGTTATGCTTATTCTTGCTATTGGGGGAATGCAGTTGTTTATGTTTTCGGCGGTCAACAGCAATCCCCGGAATCCTGATGAGCAATATTTTAGCATGAGCAGACAAACCGTTAAGGTTTTTCAGCCATATATTCCGGATTCACTCCATTTCTGCGGCGAGAAGGTGCCAACCGATCACCTGATTGTGCGCGAAAGACTGGAACGTGAAATTATGGCCAACATGTATTGGCATTCGCATACAATTTTGCTCCTGAAACGATCGGGTCGCTATTTCCCGCTTATTGAGCCCATTTTGAAAGAAAATGGAGTGCACGACGATATTAAATTTCTTGCAATGTGTGAAAGCGAACTTACCAATGCTGTTTCGCCTGCAGGAGCAAAGGGGTTCTGGCAGTTTTTGCATAAGACAGGACTTGAGTACGGGCTTGAAATAAACAGCAGCATTGATGAAAGAAATAATCTTGAAAAATCGACAGTGGCTGCCTGCAAATACATCAAATCGTCGCTCAGCCGTTTCGGTTCTTATAGTCTCGCTGCTGCTTCGTATAATATGGGTAGTGGCGGATTGCAGCAAAAAATGAATGAGCAGAAATGCAATGATTATTATTCATTGTTTTTGAATGAGGAAACTTCGCGCTATGTTTATCGCATTCTTGCGTTGAAATTAATTTATAACAACCCATTGACGTATGGTTTTTTCATACGAAATAAAGATATTTACCGACCAATAAAAGTTAAGCACATTGAGGTCTCAGCAAGCATCCCCGATCTGGCAGTCTGGTCAAAAGACAAAGGGGTCTCATATCTTGAACTACGTTATCTGAATCCCTGGATTATATCGAACAGTCTTAATGTGAGTGCCGGAAAAACATACAGGATTGCATTGCCGGTATCAATGAGCTATTCGGAAAGCATCGAGGAAATCGGGTCTCCTTTTACAATTTTTCAGGATTCAGTGAGTGTGGAGTAGATGATGAGTAAAGATGATTTTTTAAAGGATTCCGGGCAGGAGTGGCTCGAAGTGATTGGAGCGCGTGAGCATAATCTGAAAGATGTTTCGGTCAGATTACCCCGTTACAGTCTGGTGGTAATTACCGGGCTGAGCGGCAGCGGAAAATCGTCACTGGCCTTCGATACCATATTTGCTGAAGGACAACGGCGATATATGGATACTTTTTCTGCCTATGCGCGTCAATTTATTGGCGATATGTCGCGCCCCGATGTGGACAGAATTACCGGATTGTCGCCTGTTATTTCAATTGACCAGAAAACTTCGGGTCGAAATCCCCGTTCCACAGTTGGAACCATCACCGAAATCTATGACTATCTGCGTTTGTTGTATGCGCGGGCATCAACAGCATATTCCATGCATACCGGAAAACCCATGGTGCAGTATTCCGATGCGCGGATTGCCGAAATGATCGGGCAGCGTTTTGAAGGTCGTCAGATTGCTGTTCTTGCTCCTCTTGTCAAAGCCCGAAAAGGACATTATCGCGAGTTGTTTGAACAATACCGTAAATTAGGATTTGTTTTTTTTCGTATCGATGGTGAAATCACTGAAGTTGCGCAGGGATTGCAGGTTGACCGTTACAAAATTCATGATATTGAGTTGGTGGTTGACCGTATTGAAATGTCGGGTACAAGCAACAAACGATTGATTAAGGCGCTGGATCTGGCTTTGCGCTATGGCAAAGGCGTGGTTGCCATTCATGAGGAGCAAAGTGTTAATACTGCTTTCTTCAGTCGTAAACTGATGTGTGAAGATACCGGTGAATCGTATGAATTGCCCGAACCCAACTCTTTTTCATTCAACAGTCCTTATGGGGCATGTCCCCATTGCAAAGGGCTCGGAACAGTTTCCGAAGTGGATATGAAAAAGATTATTCCGGATAAAAGGGTTGTCATTCGCAAAGGTGGAATAGCGCCGCTCGGAGAGTATAAAAACAACTGGGTATTCAAACAGGTGGAACTGATATGCAAAAAGTATGGTCATACCCTCGATGATGAAGTTGGCGACTTGAGCGATGATGCGCTTAATGCTATTTTATACGGATCAAACGAAATGCTTCATCTTACCAATGATTATCTCGGTGTTACAAGCAGCTACAATTTGTCTTTTGATGGCATTATCAATATGCTTGTCAACCGGCAGGATGATGATATGAATCCCGCTCTCCGAAGATGGGCAGAGTCTTTTATGAATATGATTCCATGTCCAGAATGTGGTGGAACACGTTTAAAAAAAGAATCGCTCCATTTTCGCATTGATGGTAAAAATATTGCGGAGGTGTCGGATTTCGAAATGGATCATTTGCTGGAGTGGGTAGGTCATTTGCCTCAGAAGATGGAAAAGCGCCATGCTGCCATTGCCGTGGATATCATTCGCGAACTTACTTCGAGGATTGGTTTTTTATCCAAGGTTGGATTGAATTATCTGAGTCTGAACCGCCCGGCATCGTCGCTTTCGGGAGGCGAGTCTCAGCGTATTCGTCTTGCTTCTCAGATTGGATCAAAGCTTACCGGGGTTTTGTATATTCTGGATGAACCCAGCATCGGATTGCATCAAAGTGATAACCGTAAGCTGATTGAGAGTATCAGGCGCTTGCGCGACGCCGGGAATTCCGTTATTGTGGTTGAACACGATGAAGAGATGATTCGTTCAGCTGATTATGTGATAGATATGGGACCAGGAGCCGGCCGCAAAGGTGGATTTATTACTTTTGCCGGTGTGCCGGCCGACATGGACAATCACACTACTATTACCTGCGATTATATCAATGGGGTGAAGTCAATTCCTGTCCCGGAAATTCGACGTCCAATAGACTCCAGACGTATTTCGGTCAAGGGTGCCGAAGGGCATAATCTGAAAAATCTTCAGGTGGATTTTCCACTTGGACTGTTTGTGTGTATTACAGGTGTTTCGGGTAGTGGGAAAAGCTCGCTGGTGAATGAAACCTTATACCCGGTATTGAGCAATAAGTTATATCGCAGCAATGCACGCCCTTTGAAATATAAATCGATAGAGGGATTGGACCATATCGATAAAGTCATTGAAATTGATCAGGCACCCATCGGAAAAACGCCAAGGAGCAATCCGGCTACCTATACCGGTGTGTTTGATGAAATCAGAAAGTTATTCTCGGTTCTTCCCGAATCCAAAGCGCGTGGTTACAAGCCGGGGCGGTTTTCTTTCAATGTTGCTGGTGGCCGTTGTGAAACATGTAAGGGCGCTGGTCTGAAAACCATTGAAATGAATTTTCTCCCCAATGTTTATGTCAATTGCGATGATTGTGGCGGAAAAAGGTATAACCGCGAAACACTAGAAGTGCGTTTTAAGGGAAAAAGCATCAGCGATGTGTTGGATATGACCATTAATCAGGCATCAGAGTTTTTCGAAAATCAGTCATCGATTCTCACCTATGTGTCAACATTACAGAAAGTCGGACTGGGCTATATAAAACTTGGACAAAGTTCAACCACGCTTTCGGGAGGCGAAGCCCAACGCATTAAACTTGCCACTGAGCTTACGCGGAGAGATACCGGCCGCACGTTATATATTCTGGATGAACCTACAACCGGTCTTCATTTCGAGGATGTGCGTGTTTTGCTCGAAGTGCTCAACACACTTGTTAAAAGAGGAAACACTGTTCTTGTTATTGAGCATCATCTCGATGTGATTGCCTATGCCGATTATATCATCGATCTGGGCCCCGGCGGAGGCAAGCATGGTGGCAGGATTGTTGCGAAAGGAACTCCCGAAGAAGTGTCCAATGTAAACGATAGTTTAACGGGGCAATATCTGAAGGAACATTTTGAACAAAGAAAAAAAATAAAAAAGTAATTTTACCGTAATATGATGAACGACAACAACGGGTTTGAACACCTGAACGATGATGAAAAAATCCGCCGCGCGCTGGAGCCCAAAAACTGGCATGAAGTAAAGACGCATGACTCCTGGCAGATTTTCAAGATTATGTCCGAATTTGTGGAAGGATTTGAAACACTGGCTACCATTGGTCCCTGTGTTACCATTTTTGGCTCAGCCCGCACCCTGACAGGTGACCCGTATTACAAACTGGCTGTTGACATTGCCTATAAGCTTTGTAAAGCTGGTTATGGAGTTATCACTGGTGGCGGACCCGGAATTATGGAGGCCGGAAATCTCGGTGCCAAAAAAGCCGGCGGTAAGTCGGTGGGACTGAACATTCAATTGCCTTTTGAGCAGGAAGCCAATGAGTATATCGACAAAGATAAAATATTGAATTTTAAGTATTTCTTTGTTCGTAAAGTAATGTTTATGAAATACAGTCAGGGTTTTATTGTATTGCCTGGCGGTTTTGGCACCTGCGATGAAATGTTTGAAGCGTTGACATTGATTCAGACCAAGAAAATAGCGCATTTCCCGATTGTTTTGGTTGGAAAGGAATACTGGACCGACCTGGATAAGTGGTTTAAAGATACGATGCTGAAATTTGGCAATATCGCTGAAAAAGATCTGGATCTGTATAGTTTTGCCGAAACGCCCGAAGAGGCCGTAGCTGTTATCGAAAATTATTACAGGAAATACAACTTGTCGCCAAACTTCTGATAATGAAGTCAATACTTTCGTTGCGTTTTTTGACGGCGATGGAAGGTCAGCAATCGCACATTGCTGTTGATGCAGTAATCAATGGCAAACCCGCTTTGATGATCATAGACACCGGTGCATCAAATTGTGTGCTTGATTCAGCGAGGGCTGTAAAATTCGAACTGCTTCATGACCCTTTCTTTATAAGTGATTCGGCCATTGGTATTGGTTCCGGGCAATTGAGTGTAACACTCTCGAGAAGCGAATACTTTGAGCTGGGTACATTTCGTATCGAATTGTTTCCTTTTGTTTTACTTGATCTTGCAACCATCAATGCAACTTTTGCCAAAGCCGGATGCGAGCCGGTGGATGGCATTATCGGAACGGATCTTTTGCTGGCGGCCAATGCTGTAATTAATTATAAATCAGCCACCATAACTTTCAGGGGTAACAAAAAGGTCTTGAAAAAGTTGTTTCAGAACATATCGCTTTCATAATGGAGAATGGTGATAATGAGGTAAATGCGAATTTCTTAAATTATTTTAGGGTAAAATAGTATATAATTCAATCAGTTATTCTATCTTTGCACCCTCAAAATTTTGACGAAAAGTCTTTTAAACTGTTTGATATGCAAATAAAAGGAACGATCAGGTTTTTTGCTGTTATTTTCATTCTGGTAAGTGTGTATTCCCTCTCTTTCACCTATTGCACACGCAAGGTGGAAAAAGAGGCAAAAGAATATGCTACCAGCGAAGCCGTTTTGCAGCTGTCCAAAGAAATTGCGGAAGGTGATTCACTTCGTGAAAGAGTTGTTTTCGACTCCATTTCTGCTGCCTGGGAAAGTTATTATCTCGACTCAATGTCGAATGAAGTCATTTACAATCTGCTTGTTAAGAAATATACCTACAAGGATTGCAAGGAAAAAGAGCTCAATCTTGGTCTCGACCTTAAGGGTGGTATGAACGTTACTCTCGAAACTTCGGAAGCGGATATTATTACTGCACTTTCGGGTAACAATCAGGATCCGAACTTCAAAAAGGCCATTAAAAATGCTTCAGAGAAACAGAAAAATTCTCAATCGGCTTATGTTGACTTATTTGTAGAAAGCATCAGAGAGCTTGCGCCGGGTAAGCCCCTGGCTTCATTTTTTCTGACACGTGAACTCAGTGAGCGTATCAAAACAAATAGCAGCGATGATGAGGTAATCACCGTTTTGAACGAAGAAATCAGCAGCGCCATCGATCGCACTTTCATGGTGCTTCGCAAACGTATTGATAAATTTGGTGTTACACAGCCGAATATTCAGAAACTCAGCACCAGCGGACGTATTCTTGTTGAACTGCCTGGTGTGAAGGATCCTACCCGTGTTCGTAAAATTCTCCAGGGAACTGCAAAACTGGAATTCTGGGAAACCTACGATTTTGTTGAAATCTGGCCGGCGCTTGAAAAAGCCGATCAGACCATCAAAAATATGATCAGCAAACAGCTTGTTTCGGTTGATTCCTCTGTAACTGATACCATTGTTGCTGCCGATACAACAGTTGCTACTGCTCAAACACAATCAAATACTCTGGAAGAAAAACTTGACCAGATTCCGGGTCAGACCAGTACTACTCAGGATTCATCAGATGTAAAATCCCAGAGCCCGCTGATTTCTCTGTTTGCCAGTTTCAATATTGTTGAAAGTGAAGGTAAACGTTTTGCCGGTGAAGGTCCACTGATCGGATATGTACATTCAAAGGATACAGCTCAGGTGAACGCTTATCTGAGAATGGTTCAGAGTTCATTTACAAATACTACTTTTGCCTGGGGTGCAAAACCTGTTCCAATGGATATTCCGGGGACTTTTTATGAATTGTATGCCCTTAAGATAAGCACAACGGATGGCCGTCCAAAACTTGAAGGAGATAAAGTTGCTGATGCCTGGCAGGATTACGACCAGAATGGCCGTGTGGAAGTTTCCATGATGATGACCAGCGAAGGAGCCAAAGTCTGGAAAAAATTGACGGCTGATAATGTTGGGAAAAGCATTGCCATTGTACTTGATAATTATGTGTATTCGGCACCTAATGTGATGGGTGAAATTCCAAACGGTCGTTCATCCATTACCGGACAGTTTGATGTTGCTGAAGCCCAGGACCTTGCAACTGTTCTTAAGTCAGGTAAACTGCCTGCTCCTGCGCGAATCGTCGAGGAAGCTGTTGTAGGACCTTCGCTTGGTATCGAGGCCATCAATGCCGGTATGTTATCGTTTGTGATTTCGTTTGTGCTGGTGTTGATTTATATGATCTTTTTCTATAGCAAGGCCGGTATTGCTGCCAATATTGCTCTGCTGACCAATATTGTACTTATTTTTGGTATTCTGGCCTCTATGGGCGCTGTTCTAACCTTGCCTGGTATTGCCGGTATTGTGCTCACCATTGGTATGGCAGTTGATGCCAACGTTATTATTTATGAGCGTGTCAAAGAGGAATTAAGGGCGGGAAAAGGAACACGGCTTGCCATTGAGGATGGTTTCAAAAACGCTCTTAGTGCCATTATTGATGGTAACGTAACCACACTCCTTTCAGGTTTTATTCTTTTGTGGTTTGGTTCAGGTCCTGTTCAGGGTTTTGCTACCACCCTCATCATTGGTATTTTTACCTCTCTCTTTACTGCTCTTTTCATTACCCGCCTTGTTTTTATTTGGTGGCTCGACCGAAACAAACCTGTTGCATTCTTTACCAAAATCACTGAAAAGCTTTTTACAGCAACAAAGTTCGATTTTATTAAAATGCGCAAATGGGCTTATGTTTTCTCAGGACTTATTTTCGTTGCTGGTATTGCATCCATTGCTACCCGCGGAATGAGCTGGGGTGTTGATTTCTCAGGAGGCCGCACCTATGTGGTTCGCTTCGACAACGATGTGCAGGTTGATGATATCCGTGGCGAATTGTTTAAAAATATGGGCGAAACACCTGATGTAAAGACCTTTGGATCCAATAATCAGGTGAAAATCACTACCAAATACATGGTGGATGATAATTCTGAAAATGCCGATTCTTTGGTTGAGGCGAAAATTTTCGAATCTCTCAAGGGATTCTTTAATACCAGCATGACTTTCAAGGATTTCACATCCGATGATCCCGATAAAGTGCTGGGACGTTTAAGCAGTCAGAAAGTCGGACCAACCATTGCCGACGACATCAAGCAGTCGTCAGTTTACGCTTTGATTCTGGCCTTGATTGTGATATTTGCTTATATTGCCATCCGGTTTAAAAACTGGCAGTTTGGTATGGGTGGTGTTGTTGCTTTGTTCCACGATGCCATGCTTGCCATATTCATGTTTTCTTGGTTTCATGGAATACTTCCCTTTACCCTTGATGTTGACCAGACATTTATCGCGGCATTGTTGACCATTATCGGATATTCCATCAACGATACAGTGGTTATTTTTGACCGTATCCGAGAATACGGGGTTTTATATCCAACCCGCGACAACAGAACCAATATCAATGATGCAGTAAACTCAACCATTGGTCGTACAATCAATACAGCCGGTTCGGTTATCATTGTGTTGTTAGCCATTTTTATACTTGGTGGTGAAATTATCCGCGGATTCAGCTTTGCCATGCTTGTTGGAACAATCTCTGGTACATATTCCACGTTGTTTATAGCAACACCACTTGCGTATGATATGCTCAAGCGTAAAGAAGCAAAGAAAAAACTGAAAGCATAATTTTGATTGTTTTTGTGGTTTTTACAATAGCCGGGGTTTCCCGGCTATTTTTTTGATAATCAGCAATTTGCGAATTTAGTTATGCTTTTATATGCGAAAAAGTACATTTTGGTCGTTTAAAAAACAAATTAGTAACTAATAATTGTTTAATTTAGCAACATCAAAAAGTGTTGCTTATTAAAACTGCATCATAAGGGTATGAAAAACAGGTTTATATTTTATTTGCTCGTTTTGGCCGTTGTAGCTGTAGCTCCGGTAAAACAATCGATGGCTCAGAAGAATTTTACTGCAGAGGCAGATGACAAGTTTGCTCTCAACAAGTATTACGATGCCATAGAGTTGTATAAAAAGGCCTACACCAAAGTGAAAAACAAGGTCGAAAAAAACAGAATCCTTTTCCAGATTGGCACCTGCTATTATTTAATCAATGACATGAAAAATGCAGGTCTGAACATGAAAAGGGTCATTAAGGCCAATTATCCTGAAGTTGAAGCATATAATATTTATGCTCAAAGTCTCAAAATTCAGGGTAATTACGAACAGGCGCTGATTGCCTTCAATGATTTCAAGGCCAAATACCCCGATGATAAACGTGCTGACGCCGGAATTGAATCGTGTAAACTGGCCATTTCATGGCTCGATGCTCCAACACGTTATACGGTTGAGCCCGATAAAAAACTGAATTCACGCAATGCCGATTTCAGCCCTGCTTATTTTGATAAAAAATATAAGGCCATTGTTTTCACTACTTCCCGCGAAGAAGTAAATGGCCGTGGCGAAGATAACTGGACAGGACTTCCTTTTACCGATTTGTTTGTTACATCTCAGGATAAGAAAGGTAATTACAGCACGCCTGTTCCTCTTGACGAAGAAGGCATTGTGAATTCTGAAGCCAATGAAGGTTCATGTACCTTCAACTCAAAATTCAACACCATTTATTTTACCCGTTGCCGTAAAGAAAAGAAAAAAATTCTCGGTTGTGAAATTTATTCTTCTGTGAAAAAGGGAAGAAGCTGGGCTGAGCCTGAATTAATTCCGATTGCGCCTGCCGATTCATTTACTGTTGGACACCCTTCGCTGACCGATGATGAACTGACGATGTATTTTGCCAGTAACATGCCTGGAGGGCAGGGTGGACGCGACATTTGGATGATAACACGTCCCAAGAAAAACAAACCTTTTGAAAAAGCCGTAAATCTTGGCGAAATAGTCAATACTCCAGGTGATGAAATGTATCCTACCATACGTGAAATCGGTGGTAAGAAGTATTTGTACTTCGCATCAAACGGGCATATTGGTATGGGCGGACTTGATATTTTCAGAAGCGAATTTGTTGACGGAAAATGGACAGCGCCTGTGAATATGAAGGCTCCGCTTAATTCAAGCAGTGATGACTTTGCTATTATTTTCAACGATGACCCCAAAATGCTGAAGGAAGCTGACGCCAAGGAAATGGGATGGTTTACAACCAACCGCAAAGGTGGACGTGGCAATGACGATCTCTGGAGATTCAAACTCCCTCCGATTCTTTTCACACTGGCAGGCGTGGTGCGTGATGACAGCACCAAGCAAATTCTTAAAGGCGCTGAAGTCCGTATTGAAGGATCCAATGGAACAATTTATACTGACTCAACCGACCAGACAGGATCTTATTATTTCGATAATATCCAGATTGTTGAAAATACCACCTATAACATGATGGTTGCCCTTCCGGATTATTATTCGGAAAAAGGCAAGGAAACCACAGTGGGCCTCGAGGTCAGCAAAGATCTGGTTCATGATTATTATCTTGTTCCTATTCCGAAGAAACCCATTGTTTTGCCCGATATTCTTTATGACCTGGCGAGATGGGAACTCAAACCTCAGTATGAAGACAGTCTCGACGGTTTGGTTACTATTATGAAAGAAAACCCGACGCTGGTGATTGAACTTGGCTCGCATACTGATATCCGTTCATCTGACGATTATAATGATACATTGTCGTACAAACGTGCAAAAAGCTGTGTCGATTATATCATCAGTCAGGGTGTTGAACCCGACCGACTGGTTCCGAAAGGTTATGGCGAACGTGTCCCGCGTGTTCTCGAGTCCGATAAGCTTGTTGTTTATAAAGGCAAAGAGTACCGGTTCTCCAAAGGGCAGGTGATGACCGAAGATTTCATTAATGGTTTGGCCACAGACGGTGAAAAAGAAGCTGCACATCAGTTGAACCGCCGCACAACTTTCCAGATTCTCCGTTCGGATTATGTACCCAAAGCCAACACAAACACACCTGTTAACCCCGAAATTCAGATTATCAACGAAGGTGGAGAAGATGAAGGCGGCGAAGACGAAGGTGAGGATACAAATACCGAAAATCCTGGCGGAGGTGAAGGTGGTAACTGAAAAAATCATCTGTAATCTTATTGGCCTCTGTTTGATTTTTTGTAACAGACATTATTAGGTTTTTTACGATCAATGAATAGCATTCCCTTTTGTGAGGGAATGCTTTTTAATTTTGCAAATATGAATAACGACAAATATCTGCATCGGGGTGTTTCTTCAGGAAAAGAAGAAGTGCATGCGGCTGCCGGAAAAATTGGACATGGAAGTTACGAGCGCGCTTTCTGTCGTGCTGATGCCGATCCATCTGATCCGGAAAAACTGATTGTGCTTCACGCCGACGGTGCCGGCACAAAAAGTGCTCTCGCTTATGCATACTGGAAACAGACCGGTGACCTGAGCGTATGGCAGGACATTGCTACCGACGCCATGGTGATGAATACCGATGATATGCTTTGTGTTGGCATTGACAATCATTTCTTTGTTTCTTCGACAATCGGACGAAATAAACAACTGGTTTCGGGTGATGTGATTGCGGCTTTAATTGAAGGCAACATCCGTTTCCGCGACAAAATGAAACGCTATGGAATTGATGTAGTGCTTTCGGGTGGCGAAACGGCCGACGTTGGTGATCTTGTGCGAACTATAATCGTTGATGCTACAGCACTCGGATTTGTCAACAGGAAAGACTTTATCAGCAATGAGAAAATTTCAGCTGGCGATGTGATTGTTGGGCTTTCATCGTATGGGCAGTGTGAGTGGGAAGACCGCTACAACAGTGGTATTGGGAGCAACGGACTCACATCGGCGCGACATGATATTTTCGATTTCTCGGTTGGACAAACTTTTCCTGAAACCTACGATCCGATTATCGAAGCTTTTGCCTATCTGGGGCGTTATAAGCTTACGCAGGCATCGCCGGTAGAAGGACTTGACATGGGAAAGTTTGTTCTTTCACCAACCAGAACGTATTTGCCTTTAATGAAAAAAGTATTTGAAAAAATGCGTAGTTCTGTGCATGGATTGGTTCATTGCACCGGCGGTGGCCAATTCAAATGCATTAAATTTATTGATCAGCTTAAAGTGATTAAGGATAATTTCTTTGAAGTTCCACCGGTTTTCGATTTGATTATGAAAAGCGGAACAGAAGCTGAAGAAATGTATCGTACATTCAATATGGGGCATCGGCTTGAAATATATACTGATGAGAAATCGGCAAAAGAAATGATGAAAATGGCCGGAGACTGTGGTATTGATGCCCGGGTTGTCGGTTATTGCGAAACATCGGATAAGGCCGAAGTTGAACTTAAGACACCCTTTGGAACATTTAAAAAAGAAGTTTAAAAAATGGATATTCTCGGAAAACTGAAAGAAGTACACGAAAAATGGGAAGAGATTGGCCGCATGCTGATTGAGCCGGATGTTATTGCCGATATGAAGCGGTATGTGGCATTGAATAAAGAATATAAAGAATTGCAATCGGTATCGGAGGCCTATCTTGATTATTCAAATGTGTTGTCAAATATCGATAATGCAAAAAACATCCTGCAAACTGAAAAAGATGATGAGTTTAGAGAGATGGCCAAAGCGGAACTTGATGAATTACTCATGAAAAAAGAGCAGATGGAGGAAGAAATTAAAATACTGCTGTTGCCATCGGATCCGCAGGATAGAAAAAACTGCATCATTGAAATCCGCGGTGGAACCGGTGGAGATGAGGCCAGTCTTTTTGCAGGTGATTTGTTCCGGATGTACACCCGTTATCTCGAAAACCGCAAATGGAAATATGAAATTGTTGATTTTACAGAAGGGACGATGGGCGGTTATAAGGAAATCATTATCAATGTGAACGCCGATAGTGCCTATGGTACGCTGAAATTTGAATCAGGGGTGCATCGTGTCCAACGTGTTCCCGAAACTGAGGCGCAAGGTCGTATTCACACTTCTGCGGCTACAGTGGCGGTTTTACCTGAAGCCGACGAAGTTGATGTTGATATCAAAGAATCCGACATCCGAAAAGATACTTTCTGTTCTTCGGGCGCTGGCGGTCAGTCGGTTAATACTACTTATTCTGCCATCAGACTTACTCATATTCCAACCGGCATTGTTGTTCAGTGCCAGGATGAGCGCAGTCAGATCAAAAACTACGATAAGGCATTGAAAGTGCTTCGCAGCCGGATTTTTGAAATTGAATATCAGAAATATCTCGACAAAATTGCCAGTCAGCGTAAAACCCTTGTTTCGTCGGGTGACCGCTCAGCAAAAATCAGAACCTACAATTATCCGCAAAGTCGTGTTACCGATCATCGGATTGGCATGACGGTGTATAATCTGCCTTCGGTAATGAATGGCGATATTCAGCAATTTATCGATGCATTGCAGATTGCCGAAAATACTGAAAGACTCAAAGAAGGTGTAAATATCTAACCCATTTTACCTATGAACAGACAGGAACTTACCAATCTCGTTTTTAAAAAGAAATCGGTGCTTTGTGTTGGGCTGGATTCGGAACTTTCCAAAATCCCGGCACATATCAAAGAAGGCCGTAGCATTGAAGAATCTGTTTTTGAATTCAATAAGGCCATTGTTGACGCCACCATTCAATATGCCGTTGCCTACAAACCCAATCTTGCATTTTACGAAGCACTGGGATTGTCCGGTATGACAGCTTTGCACAAAACGGTTGCCTATATCCGGTCGCTCAGCGAACCGGTTTTCATTATTGCTGATGCCAAGCGTGCTGATATTGGCAACACGTCGCGTTTGTATGCTTCTGCTTTTTTTGGAGATGGCAAAACAGCTCCTGATTTTGACGCAGTAACAGTTGCTCCTTATATGGGAAAAGATTCTGTGAGTCCTTTTCTTTCTTTTGATGGAAAGTGGGTGATTTTGCTGGCTTTAACATCTAACCCGGGTGCCGATGATTTTCAGCTTACTGCAACGCCTGATGGTATGCAGCTTTTCGAAAGAGTGCTTCAGCAGTCGAAACAATGGGGTAACGCTGAAAATATGATGTATGTTGTTGGTGCTACCCGTGCTGACATGCTCAAAAAAGTCAGAAATATTGTTCCGGAAAATTTTTTATTGATTCCCGGAGTTGGCGCTCAGGGCGGAGATTTGAACGAAGTGTTGAAAAATGGGTGGAATAATTCGGGTGGACTCTTGATAAATGCATCCAGATCAATTATATTTGCATCATCGGGGGGTGATTTTGCAGAAGCTGCTGCAAAAGAAGCCTGTCGTATGCAAAACGAAATGGCACAATTCATCAATCAACTCTGATTATGCGGTTTTATGCGTTGTTTTTGTTTCTGATACCACTTTCCTTGTTTTCACAAGGTGATGACTGGTTTGATAACATTGAAAACATCACAGATAATGTTGAGGAGCCTATGTTGTATTATGAGCGCTTCAATGCTTTTACAATGGGCGACTCGGTCCGTTTATGCAATAAGCGTCCATGCAACGGAATTCAGAAGGATTTCTGGGAAAATGGAATTATTAAACATAAGGCCTATTATCAGAATGGACGCATCACAAACGGATACGAGAATTATTTCGACAATGAGCAGATCGAACGCAAGTTTACCATTATCAATGCCAGCAGCGCAGAACTTGTTGTTTATTATAAAGATGGAACACTGCGCTCAAAAGTTGAGTACCGCAGAAAAAATGCTGTAAAATGGGCAGATTATTACCCCAATGGCAATCTTGAATTCATTGAGGAATACGACAACAGCATGGAGTATTACATTAAATATAATTTTTATTATATGAGTGGTTCTCCTCAGAGTACCCTTGAGTTGGTTGATAAAAACGAACGTATTTACACGTCGAAAACATACTATAAAAACGGGCAGTTGAAAGAAGAGGGCTTCAGACAGTTGAATATGGCTGCAGGCGATTATGTTCGAATAGGTGAGTGGAAATATTATGATGAAAGCGGGAAACTCATTGAAACACAGAATTTTTTCAAAGGAGAGGAAATTGATGAAGAGGATGAATAATTTTGTTGTTGAGAAGAAATGACTATAATAAAAAACCACTTGATTCAAGTGGTTTTTTTGTGATCAGAATTAACAAACCCTTTATGCGTCGATGCGCGCATATTTTGCATTTTTCTCAATGAATTCGCGTCGTGGCGGAACTTCATCTCCCATGAGCATAGAAAAAATGCGGTCGGCCTCAGCTCCGTTTTCAATGGTAACCTGACGTAGGGTGCGGGTTTCAGGACTCATGGTGGTGTGCCAGAGTTGTTCGGCATTCATTTCACCAAGACCTTTGTATCGTTGCACATGAATGTTTTTATCGGTACCGCCTTCGCCTTTGAATTGCTCGGTCAGAGCATCACGTTGTGCATCGCTCCATGCATATTGCTCCTTATTACCTTTTTTCACGAGATAGAGTGGAGGTGTGGCAATATATACATATCCCAGCTCAATCATTTGCTTCATATAACGGAAGAAGAACGTAAGAATAAGTGTTGCAATGTGGCTGCCATCAACGTCGGCATCGGTCATGATGATGATCTTATGGTAGCGGAGCTTTGTCAGGTTGAGTTCTTTTGAATCTTCTTCTGTGCCAATGGTAACGCCGAAAGCGGTAAAAATGTTTTTGATTTCTTCAGAGTCGAAAATTTTGTGAGCCATGGCTTTTTCGACGTTGAGAATTTTTCCGCGGAGCGGCAGAATGGCCTGAAACTGGCGATTGCGGCCTTGTTTGGCTGTGCCACCTGCAGAATCACCCTCAACAAGAAATATTTCGCATGCTGCCGGGTCTTTTTCAGAACAATCGGCCAGTTTGCCGGGAAGGCCGCTTCCTGTGAGAATGTTTTTGCGCTGAACCATTTCACGCGCTTTGCGGGCTGCATGGCGAGCAGTGGCCGCAAGAATAACCTTATTGACAATGGCTTTGGCTTCTTTCGGGTGTTCTTCAAGATAGTAATTCAGATATTCCGAAATTACCGTATCAACAACCCCCATGACTTCGTTGTTGCCAAGTTTTGTTTTGGTTTGCCCTTCAAACTGAGGTTCCTGCACTTTAACCGAAATAATGGCGGTAAGGCCTTCGCGAAAATCATCGCCATTAATATCAAATTTCAGTTTCGAAAGCATTCCGGATTTTTCGGCGTAAGCTTTTAGTGTACGCGTAAGTCCGCGCCGGAAGCCAGCCAGGTGAGTTCCGCCTTCAATGGTGTTGATATTATTTACAAAGGTGTGTACATTTTCGGAGAAGGAGGTGTTGTATTGCATGGCAATTTCCATTGGAACGCCGCCACGTTCACCTTCGAAGTAAATGGGTTCATCAATCAATTTCTCACGTGTTCCATCAAGGTAATTGATAAAATCACGAAGCCCGTTTGCTGAATAATATTCGTTGAAAACAGGTTTGCCATCTTCTTCTTCGCGCTCATCGGTGAGAGTGAGGCGGATTCCTTTGTTGAGGAAAGCCAGTTCTTTCAGCCGGCTGGCAAGAATATCATAGACATATTCTTTTATTGTAAAAATGGAGTCATCCGGCAGAAATTCAATAACAGTTCCTGTTTTGTCGGTTGTGCCAACTTCTTCAACTCCGGTTAGTGGTTTTCCACATGAATAATTTTGCTGATATATTTTTCCGTCGCGGTGAACTGTGGCTATCAGACTTGAAGAAAGTGCATTGACACAGGATACGCCGACCCCGTGCAAACCACCGGAAACCTTATACGATCCTTTGTCAAATTTCCCACCGGCATGAAGAACGGTCATGACTACTTCGAGTGCCGAGCGCTGCTCTTTTTCATGAAAGTCAACCGGAATACCGCGGCCATTGTCGGTGACCATGATGGAATTATCTTTCCGGATGATAACATCAATGTTGTTGCAGAATCCCGCCAAAGCTTCATCAATGGAGTTGTCAACTACTTCATAAACAAGATGATGCAGGCCACGCTGGCCAATGTCGCCGATGTACATGGCAGGCCTTTTTCTCACGGCTTCAAGACCTTCGAGAACATGAATGCTGTCGGCTGAATAATCGTTTCCGTTATTCTTGATTTTTTTGTCTTTTACTTCTGTGTTTTCAGAATCAGGAGTCATACTTTTAATTCTTTGAAATTCAATAAATTAGCAGGATTGCTAATACCGTACAAAGGTAAGAAATTATACTGGAAATCAAAAGAAAAAAGGCAGCTATTTCTTATAAAAATTTTTACTCTTGTTAGTCTCGCAAAATACATATTAGATAAGGTTTTTAAACCATTCAGTCTAATAAGATTTGCTATTTGTTTTTAATTCGTTCTAAAACCGAATGTTGTTCTTACGGCAATTAACTTTTCAGGTAGTCAGTTTTTGCGGTTTGATAACCTTATGTAATCCGCTGGATGCATATTTAGGTTTGTTTTTTAAGGCATACATATATATATTTGTTGCATTGAAACATAAAATTACCTCATATGAAAAAACTCAACTTTTTTGAATTATCCGGTGTCATCCGGATAATGCTGATGTCCATCCTTTTTTCATGGACCGGCTCAATGGCTAATAACGTGCGGATCACCAATGTGACCAACACCAACCCGGGGGCAGCCGACCCCATTATATCGTTTGATATTGCCTGGGACAACAGCTGGCGCGTATCAAGCGGTCCTTCTAATTACGATGCGGTCTGGATTTTTGTTAAATACCAGAAAGTTCCAACGGGGTCTCCCAATTGCGAATCTTATCAGGAATGGCATCATGCAAAAATGACCAATGTCCCTGGAGACTTCAGTGTCGGGGCTCCGCTGGATGTTGTTTTTGTCGGTGATAGCATGGGGATTTATGTTCAGCGTTCAGCCGATGGAATTGGCAATGTGAGTTCTACTACTGTCACCATCCGCCTGAACCTTGATGTTCCGGTTTCGCCGTTTGATCCGGAAATGAATTTCAAAATTTTTGGAGTTGAAATGGTCTATGTTCCTCAGGGTGACTTTGAACTTGGGGATGGAATCAGCACCAATTCATTTAACAGCATCTCAATTACAAATACAACAACTACTCTGCCTGCGGCTACTGTTGGTGGCAGTGTTCATTCTACAATCCCTTCGGCATTCCCAAAAGGATATTCAGCTTTTTATATGATGAAATACGAGGTAACCCAGCAGCAATATGTCGATTTCCTCAATACACTTACCTTTAATCAACAGCTGAACCGCACCATTCTCACATCGACTCAGCTGGCTACTGATCCGGGTCTTGGTGGTGTCTGTGCTATGATATCCGGTTGTCTGAACAGGAATAGTATCAAACTGATACAGGAGGGAATCAACGACAGTCGTCCGGGAGTTTTTGCCTGTGATTTTCAACCTGCTCCGGGCGATCCCTTCAGCAGCATCAATGATGGACAATCGATTGCCAATAATTATATGAGTTATGGCGATTTACTCGCTTATCTTGATTGGGCTGCCCTTCGTCCAATGACTAATTTTGAATTTGAAAAAACAAGCCGGGGACCCTTGTCTCGTGTTGGAAATGAATATATTTGGGGTTCGACCGATATTACCCAAGCGCAGAGCACGTCGCTTAACAGTGCCGGTACAGCATCTGAAACATCAACTACTGCAGGGAACGGTCTTTCGGCCTATGGATCTGCATCAACCAGCGGACCGCTTCGTGTTGGTTTTAGTGCAACTGCATCTACTGATCGGGTTACAAGTGCTTCTTCTTATTATGGTGTGATGAATCTTGGTGGAAATGTCTGGGAAATGGTTGCCGGTGGTTCAAATTCAGTCAATACCGGTTACACACTCACTTATTCCAGTCTCGGTGATGGTGAGCTTACTGCTGCTGGCTTATACAATACTTCGGGTTGGCAGACATATAATTCCATTAGCTATTCTTCGTTGGGTTGCGGTTGTTGTTCTTCGTATATCAAATGGCATATGGAACTCAGGGGTGGCTCTTTTATGAGTGCCAGCACAACACTCAGAACATCGGACCGCAGTAAAAACAGCTCTGTAACTTGCGGCGGCGGGCCGGATTTTGGCTTTGGTAATGCCGGCGATCAGCGTCAGAGTGATGTAGGTGGACGTGGAGTACGTTAATCTTTTTGCAATAAATTCATTGCTATGAAAAGAATTCGTTCTCCGATTTTCTTGCTTCTGTTTTCATTGATATCCTCTCTGGGATTTGCCCAATATGCGGGCGGTGATGGATACGGAAGCATTTCTCTGTTGCTCAGCCAGACTTCATGTTCAACGCCGGTTTATCCTTCAATTTTTACCGGAGGTGATGAAACTTGTGCTGCCGCTTTTCAGTTGCAGCAAGCTTCGTGTGCTGCTGCTGCACTGCCTTCCGTTTTTGCCGGAGGTGATGAAAATTCGGCTTCGTCAATGCTCTTTTCGCAGGTCTCTTGCGCAATCCCTGTATATCCTTCCATTTTCAACGGAGGTATTGAGTCTTCAGAAAGTTCGCTCAATGTAACGCAGGTTTCATGCGCTGCTCCTGTTTATCCTTCCATTTTTTCCGGCGGTTCCGACGATGGTTTTTCGGGAACTCCTACTATTCAGGTAGCATGTATTACGCCTCCCGATGCTGGAATTTATGCGGGCGGAAACAGCAACGTCACAACGGGTGTCACTTTCCTCACCGCCTGCGCTCCTTACGCTGAATTCGAAGCAGACACACAATTTGTATGTGAAGGCGACACGGTGTTTTTCACCGACCTCAGTCTTGGCGGCCCAACTGTCTGGAGCTGGTCTTTCGAAGGTGGAACTCCGCTTGGATCTTCATTGCAAAATCCGTTTGTCATCTACAACACAGCCGGCACGTATCAGGTGCAGCTCCAGATTTCCGCTCCGACCGGAAACAGCACTGAATTGAAAACAGGTTATATAGTTGTCGGGGCAAGTCCTGCTGCAACAATTGCTGCTTCCGGTCCAACTTCGTTTTGCGGAGGAGATTCCGTTCAGCTGACTGTGAATCCGGCCCATCCTTCCTATGCATGGAATACCGGTCAGACGACACAATCAGTCTATGCTTCAGTGAGCGGAAATTACTACAGTGTAGTAACTGCAGCCAATGGCTGTACTGCAAATACTGACACCATTTCGGTCAATGTTCTGACCAATCCTGTTCCATTGGTTACAACAAGTGGCCCGACCACTTTGTGTAACGCTGATACACTGACACTGACCTCTTCTCCGGGAACATCTTATTTATGGCTGCCGGGAAGCGAAACTACACAGACACTCGAAGTGACCGCTTCAGGGACATACTATGTAAGTGTGTCCTATCCAAACGGCTGTTCAAATGTTTCGGCTCCTGTAAATGCAGTTTTCGGTACTACTCCGGCAACACCGGTCATTACTCCTTCAGGCCCGCTCACATTCTGCAGCGGCGACAGTGTTGTGCTGACTTCAAGTCCGGCTTCTTCGTATTTATGGAATCCCGGATCAACAACCGCACAGACAATCACTGTGAAAAATTCCGGCACATACTATGTCGAAACCGGCAATGGAACAGGATGTACAGCAATGTCACTTCCTGTAACCGTAACGGTTTTGCCAAACACACCTGCTCCTGTAATTACTGCATCCGGGCCGCTTACATTCTGCACCGGCGATAGTGTGGTTCTGACTTCATCTCCCGCGGCTACGTACAACTGGTCCCCTGGTGCACAGACAACACAAAGTATTACCATTCATACCGCAGGTACATACTTTGTTGAAGCTGATAACGGAAACAATTGTCCGTCCGTATCAACACCGGTGACAGTCACAATTAATGCTGTTCCTGCTACACCAATCATCGGTGCATCGGGTCCGCTCACATTCTGTGCAGGTGGCAATGTTGTGCTGACCGCATCAGCAGCGGGTTCCTACCATTGGTATCCGAACGGCGAGACCACGCAAAGCATCACAGTCACAGTATCGGGCAACTATTATGTTGAAACCGGAAACGGTACAGGCTGCACTGCGTCTTCAACTCCGGTGAGTGTGACCGTTAATGCAGTTCCTTCAACTCCGGTTGTAAGTGCGTCGGGCCCGCTCACCTTCTGCAATGGCAGCAGTGTGACTTTGACTTCGACGGCAGCAACTTCATACTATTGGTATCCGAATGGTGAGACAACGCAAAGCATCACCGTTTCTGCTTCGGGCAACTATTATGTTGAAACCGGCAATGGAACCGGCTGTACAGCATCTTCAACACCGGTCGCAGTAACAGTGAATGCAGTCCCGGCTATACCGACCATCGGTGCATCGGGTCCGCTCACATTCTGTGCAGGTGGCAGTGTTGTGCTGACCGCATCAGCAGCGGGTTCCTACTATTGGTATCCGAACGGCGAGACCACGCAAAGCATCACAGTTACGGCATCGGGCAACTATTATGTTGAGACCGGAAACGGTACAGGCTGCACTGCGTCTTCAACTCCGGTGAGTGTGACCGTTAATGCAGTTCCTTCAACTCCGGTTGTAAGTGCGTCGGGCCCGCTCACCTTCTGCAATGGCAGCAGTGTGACTTTGACTTCGACGGC
>DAOPKE010000008.1:53911-56654 GCA_035390965.1 Bacteroidales bacterium
GTGACCGTTAATGCAGTTCCTTCAACTCCGGTTGTAAGTGCGTCGGGCCCGCTCACCTTCTGCAATGGAGACAGTGTGGTACTGACAGCATCAGCAGCTGCTTCCTATCAATGGTATCCCGGAGGACAGACTACACAAAGCATTACAGTGTTTGCACCGGGCAACTATTATGTTGAAACCGGCAATGGAAGCTGTTCTGCGCAATCAGCCACCACGTCCGTAGCGGTTCTTCCGCGACCGGCAGTTCCTGTTGTTTCAGCATCAGGACCGCTTGTGTTCTGTGATGGTGACAGCGTTGTACTTACAAGTTCACTGGCAGATGCCTATGAATGGAACCCATCCGGTGGTACATCGCAATCACTGACTGTGACAGCGTCCGGGACTTACTTTGTTGAAGTCACCAATGCATCCGGCTGTTCGAATTCATCGGTGCCGGTTACAGTCACTGTCAATCCGAATCCGGCTGTCAATCTTACCGGACCTTCCGTTGCATGTCTGAACACTACGGAAAACTTCACTACGACCAATCTTGGCGGAGTGAGTTATTTCTGGACTACCGGCAATGGTACAATCGTATCCGGCAGTGGAACAAACGCTGTGAGTGTGTTGTTCCCCGACACGGGTCAGGCGTCGGTTGAAGTGATCGTGTCTGATCTGGCAACTACGTGCTTCAGTCAGGCGGAAATAATTCTGCTGGTATTGAATGCGCCTGAGGCCTATGCAGGTGCCGATGTTTCGGTATGTCAGGGAAGTTCTGTACAATTGCAGGCATTTGGTGGAACCACCTATTCATGGACTCCGCCAGCCGGATTGTCTGATCCGGACATTGCAAATCCGCTTGCGACGCCGGTTTCGACCACCACCTACATTGTTGAAGTTGCGAACGGAAGCTGCACAGACGTTGACACAGTATTGGTTACCGTGTATCCAATTCCCGCAGTGGATGCCGGCTCCGACGTGTACATCAGTGAGGACTCCTGCGTTGTACTTGCCGGAAGTGGCATTGGATCTGCCCTGTGGACTCCTGCCTATGGGCTTTCAGAAACAAATACACTAACGCCAACTGCCTGCCCCGACACAACCGTGACCTATTATCTGACGGTAACCGGCGCTGGTGGCTGCTTTGCTACCGATAGTGTAACGGTATATGTTTCGGCTTCCGGCGATGAGCTTGTATTCCCGAATACATTCACTCCAAATGCCGACGGTACCAACGATATCTGGTATATTTCCGGTCTTGAGCAATATCCCAGTCATCGTCTGACTGTCTTTAACCGTTGGGGCAATCAGGTCTTCGACGCAGAGCCGTACGAGAATAACTGGGATGGAACCAGTCTGGGCCGCGAGTTGCCCGATGGAACCTATTACTATGTGTTCGACAAGGGCAATGGCGAAGATCTGCTCAAGGGATTTTTAATGATAATAAGATAAGGAGGCCACTATGAAAAAGATATGGATTTTGATTTTTGTTATCAGTGTTCAGACTGCTTTTGCGCAGCAGCTTCCTTTGCTGAGCCAGTACTCGTTCAACAAGTATGTTTTTAATCCGGCAGCTGCCGGGAACGAGGATCGCTTTGAAATTCTGACCGGCTACCGCAGCCAGTGGACTGGATTTAACGGAGCACCGCAAACAGCTTCCTTTACAGCGCACGGACCTCTGGGGGGCGGCAGCTGCATTGGCGGCGATGCTTACAGCGATGAACTGGGCGCCACTTCGGAACTCGGTTTTCATCTTACCTATGCGTATCAGGTTCAGGTGAGCAACGATGTGAGATGGGCATTTGGCCTGCAGGCAGGCGCTGTCCAGTATTCCGTTGATGGAACGTTGCTTACGACCTATGAACCCAACGATCAGGTGGTACCGCTGAATATGACCAGCGCATTGATTGCTGATGCCACTTTCGGAACGTATCTGTTCAGTGAGAAATTCTTTGCTGGAGCGTCAATACAGCATCTGGCGGGGAGTTCTATTTTGTTCAGTAACGATTTTCCGAAAGATCAGGTTGGATTGCTCGACCGGCATCTGGTTTTGCTTGGTGGAATAAAGCTGGATGCAGGTGATAAACTGGCAGTGGAGCCATCTTTCATGTTGCGTGCCGTAACGGGTGCACCGCTGCAGATCGATTTCTCCTCGCGTCTGATTTATGACAACAAGTACTGGTTCGGTCTCACCTATCGTACCCGTGCTGCATGGGTTGCTATGATCGGGCTTGATATCTCGGATCATTTTGTTCTGGGATATGCGTTTGATTATGCCACTACTGAGCTGCAGTCTTTTTCCGACGGAACGCATGAAATAATTCTTGGCTGGAAATTCAATAAAAAGCAACGTTCCAATATGTTCATTTGATTTTTCGGTTGTAGTATTGTTTGAACGGGTGCTGTAATTGGCACCCGTTTTTTTATGTTGTGAAAGCACAAAATCGATGATTTCATATCCGCCAGTCATGTGCTGGGCCTGACGAAGCATGGCGGATCGCATATAAACAAGCATTATCAGAAGACGAAGCTCATTATATTCGACTCCTCCGGAGTCGTGGTTTTGTTTGATTTGATCTACAGATATATGACTCCTCCGGAGTCTTCCAAATCCATGGACTTTTGGTATAAGAGCCCACTTAAAGTACATTTTAACCAGCATTGTTTCACTATAATATGCACAAAAATATTTCTATCGCAAAACGCTACATAGGGTCTGCTGAAAAACACGTAACACTCACAAAAACAGAAATATATTCAGCAA
>DAOPKE010000009.1:0-11135 GCA_035390965.1 Bacteroidales bacterium
CAAACCCATATACAGTGACTCCTGCATCAACAACAACCTATAGTGTAACCGGTACGGATGGTTCCGGCTGCTCAGCTGTAGCTTCAGTTGCAGTCACTGTCAATCCGCTGCCCACTGTATCAGTGGTCTTCCCGGCCGAAGTGGCAACTGTTTGCAAAGACAGTCTGGTTGCGCTTTCCGGAGGTTCACCTGCAGGTGGTGTCTGGAGCGGTACCGGTGTTACCGGAAGTGATTTCCTTGCCAATACAACAGGCGCTTTCACTATTACTTATACTTACACTGATGCCAATACCTGTTCAAACAGCGCTACAGGAACCATTACGGTTGAGAACTGCACCTCAATCAGCGAGTACAGCAGCAACGAAATGGTTGTCTACCCGAACCCTGCCAGCGATGTCATTACCATTTCATTCGGTAAAGTGGATGCATCACAGGTTGAAATCACCCTGTTTGATCTTTCGGGTCGTCTCGTAAGCAACGAGGTTCTGAATCTGAACGGATCAAGTGTTGAGGTTTCTGTGAACCAGCTCCCGGCCGGTGTTTACACATTGAAAGTAAAAGCCGGAACCGATGTATTCTTCACAAAGATTACAAGACTCTGATAATTTTAGAAATTCTGAAAAAGGCTGCCTTCGGGTGGCCTTTTTTAATAAATACGAAATCAGAAATACGAGATACGAAATTAGAAACAAGAAATACGAGATTGGATGTGAAAATGTGGAGACTTCGTCCATGTGCGGCTTCGACGATGTGGAAATATATGATTCTGGAAAAGATGTGGAAATGTGAGATCAGGCGGAAGTTATAATGCGTTAGTAGTTGTGAGTTTTGAGTTATAAATTATAAGTTATGAGCGAGAACTTGTAACGATTGTAACATGTACGATTGTAACGACTCAGCTCCTTCTCAGAGCTGAAAGCTGACTGCTGAGGGCGGCTTGGTCTTGACCTTGCACCTCAAAGGAGCTTCACGTAGAACGTGACGTGGTCGCACACCTTGTCCCTGGGGCCTTTGGCCCAAGGCTGAGATATTTAGCGCCTTCAGCGCTTCCGATGGTGCTTCACGTAAAACGTGACAAGTCGCAGCTTTCTTTGATACCTTCGGACTCATTGTGTGTTGTGCATTGTTCGTTTTGCCATGGACTGCAAGCCGCATGCCACCTGCCAACTTCTCAGCACCGTCTCAGAGCGCCGACGCTTAGGTCGGCACCTGCTGCTGAAAGCTGCTTAATATTGTAACGATTTCCGCTTTCAGCGTGATAAATTCCACGTCTGTAACGATAGTAACGAGTAACGCCTGTAACGAAAGTTTCTATTTAATATCCACCGCCAGCCATTCCTCAAGCATTGAAATAATTTTCATATGCAAATCATCAGGCATATCTGCTATGCGCACATTGTGGCAATTATCTTTATCCATGGCAAAAACAACATTCTGATTATCGCCACAAACGGCTGCTGTAGCGCTCCACGGATCATCCTCGCCATAAATGAAAATAATGTTTTTTGCATCTGTCTTTATGTAATTGCGCACCATTTCAAGCATTTCGGGATTATACTGTACCGGAACATCTTTTGGCACCAGAATCCGGTTGCTGATGTAGCCCGATTTGATTGAAAGCAGATCACCAAGGCCTGTTGTGTCATATCCATAGTAACCAACTTCGTTGTAGGCCTGTACGAAAAACGCTCCGGTACCATTCTGGTCATGGATTCCGTAGGTTGTGGGTGCAATGATTTTTTTCAAATGCTTATACAGTGTAGTTGGCTTTACATCCGGAGATGGAATGGACGCTGGATTTCCGCAATACTGAAAAAACGCGAATGGATATTCAACCACCATGTAATCCAGTGTGCTGTCAATGCTCATAATCAGTGTGTCTTCAGCGGCTTTCATATCAATGGCTATGTACTTTTTCATGCTCTCTCTGTTTTTCAGAACTGCCCGTTGAAAAGCATGAATTTTTGCGCGTATGGAATCTTCACTTACATCCTTCAGAAACGTGATGCAGCGCGGATCTTCATCTGCAATTGTAAATGGCGCCACATACGAAACAGTTGCTTCTACATCGTTGGGATACAGTGCTCGGTGATACACACAGGTGCTTCCGCCTTTGCTGGCGCCGGTTGTAACCCATTTGCCCTTGTAGAAAGGTTTCAGCATGGAAATGATCTGATGATGATCGGCCGCAGCCTGCCTTACGTTCAGATATTCCCAGGGACAATTGTCAGGAATGCTTTTTCCGAAAAAACGGTGCTCAATCACAATCTGGTTGGCATTCATCATCGATGTCAGTTCTTCGATGTACCATGGATATTTGGCATGTTCCGCCGAATAACCCTCGGTTACAAGAACAGTCGGCGCATCGAAACTGCGATGAGTAATAAAAACCCGCTGGGTGAAAGACCCTTTGCTGGCATCGTTGTGATCAACCGGCATCTTTACTTTTAGAATATAGGATTCGCTGTATCCATCAACGGCAGCTTTTTCAAGCACTTCAACTCCCTGGAGCTTTTCGAGAAGTGGTTTCAGTTCCTGTGCTTTTACCTGAAGAAAGGAAACGACAATCAGAAACAGACTGAAGAAAAAAAGTTTTCGCATTTTATTTTTTTGCAATGATACAAAATCTGTGCGTGATGGAATTGCAGAATCGATAAAAATCCCTTATGTTTGTACATCCAATTTCTGAATCACGATGAAAATCATTCTCAATAATAACATTGAAATACTTGATGAAAACAAAGTCCGGACAATCAGAGACTTGTTGGAATTGAAGAATTTTTCTTTCAAGCTTCTGGTTGTAAAAATCAATGGCCGGCTTATTCCCAAAACCGACTACGATGTTGCCACCATTCACGACGGAGATGATGTGATGATTTTGCATCTGATGTCGGGTGGGTGAGACTTGCAGCGCAAAGCGATGCAAGTTGAAAGTTTATAAAGTTTCTAAAGTTGAAAGGCAACGTAAACGCATACGGCATGGAGCATGCGGCTTGCGGATCTTCGCTCTCGCTCTGAAGCTAAGCTGAGCCCCGCCCGCTGTCATTCAGAGTGTCCGCCAGCTGGCGGATGTATCGAAGAACGACAGCGGGTTTGCAATATGTCGCACTTCGATACGATGAAGACTATTGAATCATAATGCTGAATACTTCATCACTCAGTGTGACAATCGCTTTTGCTGCAGCAGTAAAAATCAACAGAAGACCTTATTGAGTTCCTCTGACGGTACCGTCGGGGGATCTCTTTATATACTTCAGACTCCGCTTCTGTTGATTTTAAATTGGCGGATCGTTGAAAGAACCAGAGATTATTCCTCTTCTTTACTAACTATCATTATCTGATAGAACAATCCGATATCATTTGCAATAATATTTTCCACTATCCCATCTCCGTTGATATCAGAGAAAATATTATCACCATATGATATCAACATGCCGGTAAATCCTACATGAGGATCAGAAAACTCTGCATTCGTTGAATTGCCCTCATTCCATTGAATAAATACATTTTTTCCAGTTTCTTCTGTATAAGCAGTATAATAAGCATCAAAATCGCCATCGCCATCAATGTCCGAAAAATAGATGTAAGCAGTTGAATTCTCTATGAGGCCGAGTGGTGCAAATTCCACTTGTGAAAATTCAGGTGTCTTTGCTGTCCCAACATTTTCCTGCATGGCAACTCTTGATTCCTTAATATTTTGTCCGGTTCTGTACACGCCGATTAAATCAAGATCTCCATCACCGTCAATATCAACAAAATTCTTGTAAAAGAAATTTTCAGACATCCCGAATCCGAAGGGTACGGCTTTATCAAAGACAGGAGTTGATTTAGTCCCTGTATTCTCACTCCAAAGACTTAGACTTTTAAACGTTCCCACAGCGCTGAATTTCATTCCAAAGGCATCCAGATCTCCGTCATTGTCAATGTCAGCATAAGTGGCATTCATCATTCCCTTCAAACCGAAAGGCCTTTTTTTGGGTGATTCGAAGGACGGCAATTGAGATGTTCCGGAATTTAGTAAAAATACCTGTCCAAAATCGCTAGCGCCTAAAAAATCCATATCTCCGTCATAGTCAATATCAACAACACACAGTAGATAGGTATTTATTGGTGGACTGATAAGACCTTTTGTCTTAATACGCGTTTTTTCAGGATTAAATTGCTGCGCAAATGTCTCATTAAACGCCATAGCGCATATAAACGAAAAAAGTATAAAAAGCGCTTTCATATTTTGAATCCGGAGTGAAAATAGTGTCTGTTTCATTTTGGAATATTTTTGCAAAAATAAAGCTTTTGTCAGTTTATTTTTTACCTACCACATACATCCACGCAATCCCACCCGATAATTTTTTTGTCCGGACTATCTCAAACCCGCAGTCAGTGAGGATTTTCTCCATGTCATTCCCATAGGGGAATTGCTGCACGGTCTGGTTCAGATATGTGTAGGCATTATTGTGGCGCGACAAACGGCGGCCACGCAGCGGAAGAATATGATTGAAATAAAATTTATAAACGTGTCGCCAGAAAAATCCGGTTGGCATTCCGAATTCAAGTATCACAAAGTGCCCGCCTGGAGCGAGAATGCGGTGCATCTCCTTCAGCCCTTTTTCAAGCGATGCAAAATTCCGCACACCGAAAGAGCAGGTGATGAGATCGAAGGCGTTCGTTGCAAATGGGGCCATTTCAGCGTTGCATTTCACCAATTCGGCCATAACACAGGATTTGCTGAGTTTTAATTTCGCAATCTCCAGCATTTTTTCTGAAGGATCCGCTGCTACCAGTTTTTCGGGATGTAGCTTCGACAGTTCCAGTGTCAGATCGCCGGTACCGGCCGACATATCCAGAATCTGCTGTGGATTGTATTTCCGCACCGCCTTACGCAGCTTCCGGCGCCAGATCACATCTACACTGAAGGAAAGTCGCCGGTTGATTTTATCGTAGGTTGGTGCAATGTCGTTGAACATGTCAACAACAACGTTTGATTTTTTTTCTTCGGCTTTCGGATCGCTCATCAGCCGCGGCTTTCGGAAAGTGATTTCAGGAACCGTTCCTGATCGACCGGCACAACGCCTACATATTCGCACACAATGCCGGCTGCAGCATTCGACCATTCGGCCATTTCCTGCGGGCTGGCTCCTATGGCCAGTGCCAGTGCCGCCACCGCAATCACCGTATCGCCGGCTCCGGAAACATCGGCCACTTTGCGCACACGCGTTGGCATGTGAATGTAGCCCGGTTTCCCGTTCTCATGGTGGCAAAGCAGCATCCCTCGCTCACCCAGCGTCAGCAGCAGATAGCGGATGTTTTGTTGTTTCCTGAATTCCTCACAAAATGCAGCCAGTTCATCCATTTCTTCCGGAAGCTCCTTGTTCAGTGCATCGCGCAGTTCCTTGAGGTTTGGCTTGAAAACGGTCACGTTTTTATAATGCAGAAAATTCCGCTTTTTCGGATCGACCAGCACCGGAATATTGTGTTTCGATGCCTCTGAAACCACAGATTCAATCAGCTTTGCATCAATCACACCCTTGTCGTAATCTTCAAAAATAATGGCGTCGAATCCGTTGGCAATTATCAGGTCCTGCACATGCTTTGTAAATTTCTGCTGCAGTTCTTCGGGCAGGGGAGCATCAGTTTCTTCATCCACACGCAGCATCTGTACATTGTTTCCAATGATGCGGAATTTGGTTGTCGTAATGCGGTCATGGCTTTTCAGCAGTCCGTTGCGGGGCATTCCGTTTTCAGCAAGCAGATTTTCGAATTGTGCTGCTTTGTCATCATCGCCCAAAACGGCAGAAAGAATCGCAGTACTATCCAGCGCGCTGATGTTCAGAGCCACGTTGGCGGCGCCTCCCATGCGGCTTTCGCGTTTTTCGACCGATACCACCGGCACTGGTGCCTCAGGACTGATGCGGTCCACCTTGCCCCAGATGTAGGCGTCGAGCATCACATCGCCGATGATGAGAATTTTCTTTTTCTGAAAAGGATTTTCCCTGAAATTCATAGGATTGCTTTTTACCGTATGCATGAATCAACTGCAAAAATAAGAATTTATTGAGGATCGTGTTTTTGCTTGTAGATAATGCTATCATGTTGAACTGAGCTTTTTATTTTCATGGCCCCTAATCCGTCTCCGCCCTATACTCCGCGCGCGCCGGCCGAGTGTGCCTGCGGTGGCCAGCGGGCTTCCTGCCGGTCGCCGCTGCCCGACGGGCACACATTCGTCCCGCGCTGCTTGCGGGGTGCCGGGCTCCGCCGGGGTGCATGCCGGATTGCAATGCCGGGCTGCTGCTATATATTGTATGCTCAGGGTTTCACACCGGGCTAATATATGCCGCGCTTTCAGCGCTTTTTGTGCTACGCTTCGTCTTTTATGCCTCGGCATGATATTGTCTCAGTTATGTCTCAGAGCTGATGACTGACTATTCCGTGCCTTGTGGACGGGACTTCGCCGATGGCTGAAAGCTTAATGTAACGTCTGTAACGTCTTTCGATTCCAGCGGAATAAATTCCACGTCTGTAACGATTTCCGCTTCCAGCGGAATAAATTCCACGATTGTAACGTCTGTAACGCCGAATACTGAAATTTAATTACATTTGTTTGCTTATTTGAACATGAAAAAGCTGCATTTACTTGTTTTACGCGCCTATGCCGGCCCTCTTGTCCTGACTTTCTGCATTGCGGAATTCGTATTGCTGATGCAGTTTCTGTGGAAATACATCGATGACCTTGTTGGCAAAGGGCTCGATTTTCTGATTATCGGTCAACTGCTTTTCTATGCATCTGCCACCTTTGTTCCCATGGCGCTCCCACTGGCTATTCTGCTGGCATCGCTCATGACCATGGGAAATCTGGGCGAACACTATGAACTTGTTGCAGCCAAAGCTTCCGGCATTTCATTCCGGAAAATCATGATGCCTTTGGTTTTATTGTCTCTTTTCATCAGTGGTGTGGCCTTCTTTTTCAGTAATCAGGTGCTTCCGGTTGCCAATTTGAAAATGTTTTCCTTGCTGTATGATGTCAAGGAGCAGAAACCGGCGCTGAATATTCAGGAAGGCGTATTCTACCGCGATATTGACGGCTATGTGATTAAAGTAGGAGAAAAAGATAAGGACGGTCAGACCATCCGAAGGGTGTTGGTTTATGACCACACAAAGCCGGGCGGGAATTTATCTGTTACCATTGCCGAAAGCGGTACTATGGTTACAACAGATGATAAGCGAACACTGATATTTACATTATATAATGGCACTAATTATACTGAACCGCGTAATAATCGCGAAAGTCTCACCAGAAGACCGATGCAGCGTGTACATTTTAGCGAGGAACAGCTTCGGTTCGATCTTTCATCTTTTTCCATGAGTCGTACCAGCGAAGAATTGTTCAAGGAGCATTATCAGATGATGAATCTCGAACAGCTTTCAACATCGATTGATACGCTGGTTACTGAGCGTGGTTCGCGGCAGGACGAGTTTGCACACCAATTGATGCGTTCATCGGGGTATTTTTACAATTTTATTGTTTTGCAAAAACGTAAACCACTCGCCGGTAATGATTCGCTGGCTGATGATGTATCCCGCATTCGTTTTGATATGTCGCCAACCCAGTACAGGACTGCCGTAGGCGAAGCCATAGGAATGGCACGCGCCAATGCAATGATGGTGGATAATTACAATAAGGAAATGGAAGCCAAACAAAAAATCCTTATAAAACACGAGGTAGAAATACAACGTAAATTCACTCTTTCCATTGCCTGTTTGTTGCTGTTTTTTATCGGAGCACCTTTGGGAGCTATTATTCGCAAAGGCGGACTGGGAATGCCATTGGTTGTGTCCGTCATTGTATTTATTTTGTATTATATCATTTCCATTACCGGCGAAAAAAGTGTGAAAGAAGGGGCTCTGTCACCTGAATTTGGCATGTGGATTTCTTCCATGATTCTTCTGCCCTTTGGTATTTGGCTGACATTAAAAACCACAACCGACAGCCCTTTAATGGAAACAGATTCCTGGGTTAAGCTTGCCGAGAAATTCAATAAATTTTTCAGAATCAAAAAGAAGTCTGAATGAGAATTCTGCAGGTCTGTCATAAGTCCCCGTTTCCGCCTTCCGAAGGTGGTCCCATGGCCATGAAAGCTATTCGTGACGGATTGCTGGCTGCCGGTCATCATGTGCATACTTTTACATTGAGTACGCCAAAGTTCACTGTCAGTGATGCTATGGCCACCAAGATCAGTTATTTCTCTCATTCTTTTATCGATACTTCAGTTTATATCTGGCCTGCTTTCCGCGATTTATGTCTGAACAGATCGCATCACGTTTCAAGGTTTTATAACGATAAAACTGCTGCCAGTTTATTGCAGATACTTCAGAAATCGTCTTTTGATGCGGTTTTGATCGAAAGTATTTTCATGATGCCCTATTTCAAAATGATCAGAAAATTTTTTTCCGGACCCATCATATTGCGGTCACATAATGTTGAACATCTGATCTGGGAACGAATTGCAGCAAATGAAACCAATATTCTCAAAAAAAAATATTTGCAGATTCTTTCAAAACAACTCAGGCGTTTTGAAATAAATTGCTTTCTGCAGGCCGATGCTATTGCTGCCATCAGCAGTAATGATGCTGATTCCGTTCGCCGGCTCGCTCCGGATGCAGATGTTGTTCCCATTCCATTTGCTATTGGTCTTCAAAACGGACCAATCCCTCAAAAATCTTTCTGTGCTCGCTTTGGTCATATTGGTTCAATGGACTGGGCTCCAAATCTCGAAGGTATCGATTGGTTTCTGAATTTTGTATGGCCTTTGGTAATAAAAAAATGTCCTCAGGCTTCATTCTTTCTGGCGGGGCGCAATATGCCCTCGCGCTTTGTCAGTAACCAGTCGCTCAATCTTTTTGTCGAGGGAGAAGTAGAAAGTTCTTCGCAATTTATGTTGTCGCTCGATGCCCTCATTGTGCCTTTGTTTTCAGGAAGTGGTGTGCGTATTAAAATTGCAGAGGCCTTGTCGCTCGGAGTGCCGGTTATTACTACTCCTGTCGGAAGCGAGGGATTGCTGGTTAAAAATGGCAGAGATATTATCATCAGCGATAATGCGCTGCAAATGACAACCGATATCTGTCGGGTGATTGATAATCCTGACTTATTGCAAAATATTTCCGAAAATGGCTTGAATACTATACGAAAGCATCATTCATCGGAAACAATAACACAAAATCTGATTGCTTTGATTGAACGAAAAATGAAATCATGAACCGCCCGAAATTATTTGTGATATTGCCCCGGATTCCATGGCCGCTTGAAAAAGGAGACAAACTCAGGTCGTACTACTTTGTGAAGGGGCTGAGCGAATATTACGACATTACTTTGTTTGCGTTGTATGATGAGCGTTATAGCAATGATGTGCTCGAAAAAATAAGGGAGATTTCGGCAGAGTATCATTTTTTTCGTATTCATATTTTTTCCGTTTTATTTCATGCTATATTGGCAATATTCACAGGAAAGCCATTTCAGGTGGCCTATTTCACCAATTACCGGCTCAGGCGTGCCGTTCGGAAAGCTGCTCAGCAGCAGCAACCCAGGGCTGTTTTCTGCCAGTTGGTGCGTACGGCCCAATATGCACGTGGTCTCGATTGTGTGAAGATTTTGGATTATCAGGATACTTTATCGCTCGGCATGAAGCGCCGGGCTGCTTCGGCTACGGGAATGCAAAAATGGTTTTTCCGTTCTGAGGGAAAACGGCTGATGCGTTACGAAGCTTTGGTTTCTGACTGGTTCAATCATATGCTCATTATCACCGAACAGGATCGCATGGAGCTTCCTGTAAGCGACTCAAGGGTTCATGTAATTCCAAATGGAGTTGATACCGATTATTATTCGCCCGTTGCATGCGACGAAATTCATGAAATGTTGTTTGTGGGAAACATGTCTTATCCGCCCAACATCAATGCGATGGAGTATTTTGTAGATTGTGTTTTGCCAGGTGTGCTGGAGCATTTTCCATCGGCAGAGATTGTCATTGCCGGTGCCAGGCCACACAGCCGCGTGAAAATACTAGCGTCGGATCATGTTATTGTTACCGGCTGGGTTGATGACCCCAGAGATTATTATCAGCGTTCCGCTATATTTGTTGCACCTATGCAAATTGGCACTGGTTTGCAGAATAAGTTGCTCGAAGCTATGGCTATGCAACGCCCGTGCATAACCACCGATCTGGCCAACAATGCACTTGGCGCCCGGCATGGTGATGAAATACTGGTGGCTGAAAGTCTCGATGAATGGATTGAAATGATTGTTGCTTTGTTGAAAAACAAAGATGAACGCAACCGCATTGCAATAAATGGCAGAAATTTCGTTATTGATAAATATTCCTGGCCTGCTCAAATTAAAAAACTTCATCAAATCATCGAATCATGAAAGACAAATCACTCATCAGCACAGTAATTATTGCTTTTGCAATTATTGTTACTGGCTATCTGCTTGGAACCAACTACAAAAACCGCAGCCAAAAACCGCACACAGTCGAAGTTACGGGACTTGCTGAAAAGAATTTCACATCGGATTTAATTGTTTGGAACGGCTCCTTTTCGAAATTCAACAAAGACATGAAACTGGCTTCGAATGAGCTGAAAAAGGATGTTGAAAAAGTCAGGGCTTTTTTGGCAGAACGCAATATCCCGGAAAATGAAATATTGTTTTCGGCAGTTCAAATCAATCGCGAATACGAAACAACCTATGACGAAGATGGCAACCGTAAAAGCGAATTTGTTGGTTATCAACTGACGCAAAACGTGAAAATAGAATCAAAGAATATCAAACTGGTAGAAAAGGTTTCGCGCGATGTTTCGGCTTTGATTGATGAAGGTGTTGAGTTTTACAGCGATGCGCCTATGTTTTATTATACCAAATTATCTGACCTTAAATTGCAGTTGATAGAGGAAGCTACCAAGGATGGTCGTGCCCGTGCCGATAAAATTGCCGAAAACAGTGGTGGCAGCATCAAGCGGCTTATGCAGGGCAATATGGGCGTTTTTCAAATTACTGCCCGCAACAGCAATGAAGATTATAGCTGGGGCGGGGCATTCAATACCTCATCGCTTGAAAAAACGGCGTCCATTACAGTGCATCTTGTTTTCGA
>DAOPKE010000009.1:11235-16311 GCA_035390965.1 Bacteroidales bacterium
ATGAGCAGTTTTCAGTTGCCGGTTGAATATGTCAAGGAAATTCCGGCTCTGTTGGGCGAAAAGGATGTGTTTAAAGCTTTGCAGCTTTTACCGGGTGTGCAGAAGGGAAATGAGGGCAGCAGCGGTTTGTATGTGCGTGGTGGTGGACCTGATCAGAATCTGATTATTCTTGATGATGCTACGGTTTACAACGCCAATCATCTGTTTGGCTTTTTCAGCTTATTCAACGGTGATGCACTCAAAAGCATCGAACTTATCAAAGGGGGCTTCCCTGCACGCTATGGCGGACGTTTGTCTTCGGTTGTTGATATGAATATGAAGGATGGAAATCGTGAAAAATTAAGCGGTGAAGGCGGAATTGGCATTATTTCCTCGCGACTCACACTCGAAGGTCCTGTGATAAAAAACAAATCTTCGTTTCTCGTTTCTGGCCGCAGAACTTATATCGATGCTTTGATGCGACCTTTTATGAATAAAGATAATGGCACTTTCGGCTATTATTTCTATGACCTGAATGCTAAAATCAATTATGAATTTGACAAAAAAAACCGTTTGTATCTGAGTGGCTATTTTGGCCGCGATAAGTTTAATTTTGCCGAATCGATGGATTTTACCAACAGTACTTCGCGTTTAAAAGCTGGTTTGTTTTGGGAAAATGCAACTGCTACGCTTCGCTGGAATCATGTGTTTTCCAATAAGGTCTTTTCGAACGCTTCACTCATTTTCAGCAATTACGGCCTCAATATTTATGAAGAGGAAAAATACGATGATTCCCGTTTTAGTCTCAATTATTCAAGTGGAATCCGTGATCTTGGTCTGAAATATGATTTCACTTTTTACCCCAATACTTATCACACCCTGCGATATGGACTGCAGTCAACATGGCATCGTTTCAAACCATCTGCAGTGGTTTTGGAAATGACGAGTACCGATGAATTCGTTTCGGAAATCAATTCAATTCATACATTTGAGAGTTCGCTCTATATCGAAGATGAATGGAAATGGAACCGATGGCGTGGCAATATTGGCCTCAGGGCTTTTGATTTTATATCCGATTCCTGTCATTATTTCAGCCCCGAACCGCGTTTTGCAGCTGGTTTTATGCTTACTGAACTTTCGAGCATCAAGGCCTCGTGGACAATGATGAATCAGAGTGTTCATCTGCTCAGCAGCACAGGAATGGGGCTCCCAACCGATTTGTGGGTGCCTTCAACAAAAAATATCAAGCCGCAGAAAGCATGGCAGGCCGCGTTGGGCTATGCCCGCGATCTTCCCAAAGGATTAGCTATGACTATTGAGGCCTATTACAAAAAAAGCGACGATGTAATTGGTTACCGTGAAGGCGCCAGCTTTCTGATGATCACTGATCCTACCGATGCCAACCAGTTCAGCTGGGAAGACAATATTACTGTAGGTCAGGGATGGTCTTATGGAGGTGAATTTTTGCTGCAGAAAAAAACCGGCAAATGGACGGGATGGGTGGGTTATACCCTGAGCTGGACTCAACTTCAGTTTGATGAATTGAATAGCGGACAGAAATTTTATGCAAAATATGATCGTCGTCATGACATTTCGATTGTGAATATGTATAAAATCAATGATGTGTTCACTCTGAGTTGTGTCTGGGTTTTCAGCTCCGGTAATGCATTGAATCTGCCGGTTGAGACTTATGATGCTGTTGTTGATCAAAACAGCCAGGCAGATTATATGTATAATTTTTACACGTATTACTACGGACCGAAAAATACTTTCAGATTAATGCCTTATCATCGTCTTGATATTGGCTTGCAGCATCATCAGAAAAGAGAAAAATCGGTTCACACATGGGAAATCGGCTTATACAACGCATACAACCGCCATAATCCGTATTTTTATTTTGTTGACAGCGGTTATAATGGCGAAAACCAATTAAAGCAGGTTTCGCTTTTTCCCATGATCCCTTCGTTTTCATACAGCATAAAATTCTAAGGATGAAAAGAAAAAATCTGATATTTGTTTTACTGCCCTTTCTGATGATTTCGTGCGAAGATATGGTCAGTACTGTCGATGTTCCCCAATCCGGCTCGCATTATGTGCTGCATGCATATCTGTCGCCCGAAGATTCTTTGGTGACAGTTGTTGCCGGAAAATCAAAACCGGTTTTCGGCGATCAGACAACTGATACTTCATGGGTATCGCAGTCTCATGTTTTAGTAAACGGATTTGAGCTTTCCCGTGTGCCTGGCCCCGATTATCGTTATACGGCTCCGGCTGCGTCTTTTCCTGTTATTCCAGGTGAATTTTATACGGTTGAGTTGAAAGTTGGCACCGAAACAGTTTGTTCCGGTTCTTGCACTGTGCCTGCCTGGCGAAACGAATCCATGGCTTTTGATGGCGTCGATTCAGTGGCTTATCAATCCTATGAAGGCACAATTTATTATGATTATTATATTTTGTATTCTTTTACCGATCTGGCTTCTGAAGAGAATTTTTACCGTATTGCCGCAGAAGTAACCTATGTCGATCCTTATTCCGGCGATACGTCTGTTTTCACAACCTATCCCGAGAGCTCTCAGTTTATAAAGGATGTTCTTTTCAACGGCGATCAGTATTCTGAGCGGATATTTCTTGGCGGAACAGAGGCGGTGAGCGGGCTTGCAGGTCTCCGGCTGATGCTTTATACAAGCGACAGGGATTATTATTTCTATCACAGGGCTATTGTGTCACAGGATGGCGATGATCCTTTTTCGGAGCCGGTTACCGTCCCCTCAAATGTCGATAATGGTCTTGGCTGCATTGCTGGTGTACGGAAATACACTCTTATCGTTTTTTGATTCTTTATTCTACTCCTGTCCGATTTGCGGCTGTTGTATCGGCCGAATTGTGTATCAATCGCTTTAAGCTTATGATTGATGCGCATGCTCCTGAAATTATGTGTTATGAAAATCAAAAAGATTGTATTTGTATTTGATTTTTTTAATATTTTTACTTCAAATTCGGGTACATGAAAAAAATTGTTTTTTTATTGTTGGCAGTTTTAATTTTGTCTTCTCTGCCGGATTTTTCGTTTGCACAAAACCCCAATAAGATTGCAGAACGCGAATGGAAACTTTTGTTTGAAGAATCAATTGAATGGTATAACTTTGGTTTTTTTGAAAATGCGCTCAGGGGATTCAAACGTTTGCTGGTGAAAGACCGTAATAATTGCAACATTAATTTTTATATTGCCATGAGTTATTATTATCTCAGGCGTCCGGCCGATGTTATTATTCCTTATATGGAAAAAGCATCGAAAAAAGTTGACCCTTATTATGGATATACCTATAAGGAAACTTCGGCTCCCGTATTTTCGCTTTTGTATCTCGGACAATTGTATATGAATGTGTATGAATTTGATAAGGCCGACACTGCATTTATGCGCTTTGGCATGTATCTGACCGATAAAAACCGCGATGCTGCTTACCTGATGGAACTGTCGCTCTGGATGAATTATGTCAATAATGCCCGCACCCAATATGCCAATCAGCTGAAAAATGTCAGTGTTGAAAACATTAAGCTGATTAACTCTGGTTATAACGAAGGTCAGCCTTTTCTGGCTCCGGACGGGAAAACCTTGTTTCTCACATCTGACAGGAAGGGCTCTACCGGCGGACAATGGCTCAACAATGTGTATAAGTCCGATGTTTACATGGTCGCTATAAAAAATGGCCGGATGTATAAACCCAAAAAAATGGGTCAGAAAATGAATACTTCTGCTGCTGATATGTGCAACAGCATGGGCGAGGGTGGCAAGTATTTGCTCATTAGCCGCGAAGACAAGAACAATAAGGATTACAACATTTATTCATCCGAAATCAGCGGAAAACGTTTCAAAGAGCCGCAAAAACTTAATCCAAACATCAATAGCAAAGCCAATGAAGTTCATGCTTTCGTTTCGCTCAATGGCAATGTTATGTATTTTTCAAGCGACCGGCCGGGTGGCTATGGTGGCCTTGATATCTATATGTCGGAAAAAATGCCCAACGGGGAATGGGGCCCTGCTTATAACCTCGGACCGACTGTCAATACCTGGTTTGATGAAGATTATCCTTTTGTTCTCGATGATGGTGTTACCTTGTTTTTTAGTTCCAATTGCACTAAAAGTATGGGTGGCTTTGATATTTTTGTTTCTACCCTTTCCGAAGAAGGAATGTGGTCGGATCCGGAAAACATCGGATATCCCATCAATACTACGTCTGACGATACCGGCTTTATGATGACCCGTGACGGATTAACCGGTTATTATGCGACTGCGCGTGAAGCTCAGTCCAATGGACATATCGACAATATCGACATTTACTGTGTTCATTTCGGAAAATAGATTATGCTGAGAAAAGTCTTAACTGCCTTTTTGCTCATCGCCTCTATGTGTAGTCCTGTTTTATCACAGACTGGATATGCGCTCAAAGAGAAAGATGCATATGCCTCCTGTGTTGATTTTATTATTGTTGACGATTCCGGCAAAACGGTGGATGTTCCGGTTGCAGTAAGCCGCGCACTCCAATGCCCGTCATTGCTTTCGCTGCATGGAGATACTCTTTGTTACCGTTCCGGAAATTCAATCCGTATGTATCATATTTCTTCAGGTGCTGATTACCAACTGTTCGATGTTTTCGATGATGTTGATGGTGTCTCGGGTCCGGTTTGGTCGCCGTCGCACAGGCGGATTGGCTTTGTCATCATTAATCAGCAGCGCTCGCATGGTTATAAAGATATTTGCAGAATCATTATTCTTGATCTTGATGCAGATTTCAAAGTGAAATTTATGCACAGGTATGACCGTCCTGTCAATTTCAGTTGTGGCAGCATCTGTTCCTCCGATGCAGGATTTGATTTTCGTTTTGCAGATGAAAATAATTTTGAATATATCCGTAATATCAATATTGAAGATAGCCCCGGTGAAAAAGGATACATTTTTATTGGAAATTGAATTTGGCGCGGCGTAATAGCAGTCAATAGTTCAATGATATTTTGATTACCGGATTTTCTCGAAGAGAATTTTTTAAATACCTTTGTCTGAAAAAATCAAACAAAATGTTTCAAACAAAATGTTTCAAA
>DAOPKE010000009.1:16411-52511 GCA_035390965.1 Bacteroidales bacterium
TCAAACAAAATGTTTCAAACAAAATGTTTCAAAAAAGTTGTATATTTGTGGAAATTTTGCGACCATGAATTCCGAATTTAATCCCTTCCCGGTTTCAGGATATTATGGAGCTGACTATTTCTGTGATCGTGACAGCGAAACAAATCTGATCCGCCGGAATATCCGTAACAACATAAACACAACCTTGTTTTCTGTCCGTCGCCTCGGGAAAACCGGGCTCATTCATCATATAATTGAGTCCTATTCAAAGGACAGGCAGGTCGTTTGTCTTTATATTGACATTTTCAGCAGCACCTGCCTGATGGATTTTACCAATATGCTGGCAACAGTAATTTTCAATCGCTTTCCTGAAAACAATACAATCGGGAAAAAAGTCATGAAGGCCATTGCTTCATTGCGCCCTGTTATTAGCTACGACACCCTTTCCGGGGATCCGGAGGTGCGTTTCGAATATATGGGCGCATCGCAGTATGAAAAAACGCTGCAGCAGCTTTTTTCATTTCTTGACGGACAGGGAAAGAAAATCGTATTTGCCATCGATGAGTTCCAGCAAATTCTCGAATATCCGGAGAAAAACATGGAAGCTGTTTTGAGAACACATATTCAGAGATTGAAGAATACCTTTTTTATATTTTCAGGCAGCAATCAGAAGATGATGCACGAAATTTTCAACAATCAGAAACGACCTTTCTATGCCAGCTGCAGCAATGTCAATCTTGGGTTTATTGATGAAAACATTTATGCTGATTTTATTCGTCAGAAATTCAAGCAACATAAGCGCAGTATAAGTGATGAGTGTATCTGGTTTATTCTTGAGTTTACACACCGGCATACATTTTACACACAATATTTCTGTAATCATTTGTTTGCAAGTGGGATTAAGCGTATTGTGAAAAATGATGTTTATGCTGCAGCAATAGAAATTCTGAAGCTGAATGAGAGTACTTGTTTTCAATACCGGAGTTTGCTCACCAAGGCACAGTGGAAACTCCTGACAGCGCTCGCCAAGGAGGAAAGGTTGCAAAAGGCGCACTCAGTTTCGTTTTTGAAAAAGTATTTATTGGGTACCTCAGCGCATGTTACCAGAGGAATGGCTGCTTTGATTGAAAAGGATCTGGTTTACCACAACACTTCTGTAGAGCAGCCCTATTATACCATCTACGACAAATTCCTTATGCGCTGGCTGCAGCGTTTGTGAACGTTTTCGTACTATCAGTATAAAACCTGATAGCTGATAATCATCATGGTTTGCCATTTGCAAAATTCTGCAAATCGCTGTACTTTTGTCAAAATTTCGCAGATGATTTCTTTTGAAGAAGCTTATGACATTGTCAGTTCCCAACCTGTTATTGCCGGAACAGAAACTATCCGGTTTGATATGGCTTCAGGTCGTATTCTTGCCGAAGATGTGTGCTCGGACATGGAAATGCCTCCGTTTGATAAATCGGCGGTAGATGGCTTTGCATGCCGAATTGATGATATTAGTCAGCCCATGAAAATTATTGAAACAGTGCCGGCTGGCAATATGCCGTCGATGCAGGTTGTTGAAGGAACTTGCATCCGCATAATGACCGGAGCTCCTGTTCCCGATGGTGCCGATATGGTTCTGATGGTCGAGCATTGCGATGTGGCTGATGAAGTTGTCTTATACAAGGGAACATCCAGGAACAGTAACATTGCCTATCGCGGCGAAGACATGAAAACAGGAGCGCTCCTGATTGGTGCATCAACTCTTGTAAGTCCGCAGCATATTGCCGTCATGGCTGCAGTTGGAAAAACTGAAATTAAGGTGTTCAGTCAAATCAGGGCTGGGGTTATGAGTACCGGTAGCGAGCTTGTGGAGCCGGATTTCAAACCATCGCTTGCACAAATCCGCAACAGTAATTCATGGCAGCTGATGGCTCAGATTACGTCTCATGGCGGCATTCCGAAGTATTATGGTATTATTCCGGATGATTTTGATCAAACACTGTTGGCGCTGAAAAAAGCTATTGAGGACAATGATATTGTGTTTTTAAGCGGCGGGGTTTCGATGGGTGAATTCGATTTTATTCCTGCTGCATTGCGTGAAGCAGGATTTGAAATTTTGTTTGATAGTGTTGCCGTGCAACCGGGAAAGCCCACTACACTGGCGCGAAGGGATAACAAGTATATTGTGGGATTGCCCGGAAATCCCGTGTCTTCTTTTGTTCAATTCGAGTTATTGGGTTCTGTTCTAATGAACCGCATTGGTGGTGGAATAAAAGACACTGTTGTTGTTCGGGCAAAAACAAACATTGCCTTCAATCGCAAAAAAGCTGAACGCAAGTCGTTTTATCCTGTGTGTTTTAATGCAAATGGTTATGTTGCATCTCTTGAATATCATGGATCTGCTCACATCAATTCTTTACTCAATGCGGTTGGTGTGGTTGCCATGGATATTGGTGTGAAAGAAATTCCTGCTGAAACCGAAGTAGATGTTCGACTGTTTTAATCGTCATATAACTTATCTGCGCGTGTCGGTAACCGATCGCTGTAATCTGCGCTGCACCTATTGTATGCCTGCAGAAGGTGTTGTTTTGCTTTCTCACAATGACATATTGTCGTTTAACGAAATTGCCGATGTGGTGCGCTATGGCGCAGAGCATGGAATTAAAAAAGTTCGTATCACCGGAGGAGAACCACTTGTGCGTAAAGGTGTTGTACAGCTGGTTGAAATGCTTTCTGCTATTGATGGAATTGAAGAAATGACCATGACCTCGAATGGGATTCTGCTCCCTGTTTTTGCCAGAGATCTCAAGAACGCTGGTTTGCATAGAATCAACATCAGTCTCGATACACTGAATCCTGAAAAATATGCTTCAATCACACGTGGCGGAAATCTGAATGATGTTATTGCCGGAATTGATGCGGCTATTGAAGCTGATCTGACTCCGGTTAAACTGAATTGTGTTATCCGAAATTCGCCATCAGAGCCCGATGCACAAATGGTGAAACATTTTGCTGATAGTCGTGGCATTGAAGTGAGGTTTATCCATCTGATGAATCTCAATACCGGCGAATTCAGTAAAGTAATTGGTGGTGACGGAGGTAATTGCGCAATGTGCAATCGTTTGCGGCTGACTGCCAATGGAAATCTGATTCCATGTTTGTTCAGCAACGAAGAATTCAATATCCGGAAACTGGGAATAGCTAAGGCCTATGAGTTGGCATTGCAAAATAAACCAAAGTCCGGGACTACATCAAATACGCATGGATTCTATAATACCGGAGGATGATTTTTGATGTGATGATTTGATAATGTGCTGATTTGAAAATTTGAAAATGAACTTGTCATACTTGATACTCCTTGTCACCACTGTCACGCTTGTAACGACTGTAAAGTGTAACGACTGTAACGACTGTAAAGTGTAACGAAATGATGTGAAAATGTGGAGATGTGAAAATGTGTGAAGAGAGATTAGTTTTGAATTCAGTAACGCCTGTAACTTTGTTACGTGTAACGACTGTATCGACTGTAACGTGTAACGACTGTAACGTGTAACGAAAAATGAATAAAACGAAATATTTAATCGGAATCGATGACACCGATAACCTCACCAGCCGCGGCACGGGATTTATTGTGCGTGAGCTTGCACGTCAGTTGAGGGAAGCTGGGATTGCATACCCACATTGCGTTTCGAGACATCAGTTGTTTTTTCACCCTGATATTCCCTATACTTCGCATAACAGTTCCGCTTGTCTTGAATTGGATTCGGAAAAACCGGACGAGTTGAAAACATATTGCCGCACTTATTTGTTGAATGTGGCTGCCGAAGGTTCCGATGCCGGTTTGTGTATTGTGGCTTTCGATGAAGTGTCGGAAGAGCAGATTCAGTGGGGGCTTCGTGCCAAAAAAGAGATTCTTACAAAAGATGCCGCCCAGGATCTGGCAGCACGCAATCATGTTTTTCTCGAAGGATTGACTGGTACTCGCGATGGCATCATCGGATCGTTGGCTGCCTGCGGTTTGCGCAAATTTGGCTGTGATGGGCGTATTCTAATGCTGGCTGCCGATTTCAGGTCTTTTCAGGGTTCCGCAACAGCCGCTCAGATATGCACAAATTTTCATATTCGGAATATTTTTGATATTTTTGATGCCCCGATTCCCCCTGATGATCTTATTACTTTGACTGAAGGGTGGAAGCCGGTTCTCAGAAATGGCATATACACTTTAATTGTGGAAAAAGATGGCGAACACTCTTGGAAATCAATCAATAAAGACTATCTCAGGTCAATCTCGTCGTGATATTGCACTGGCAATTCAGCTTTTAATTTTGTTTGCTGCTGGTTTTGGTGCGGTCGTTCTTCATGCACGATTCCGCAATCCTATCGGGATTCCCGGCCATCATGGGTTGGAATTTATGGCGTTGGCTGTTACAACAGCTCTGTTTTTCCGTTTTCGCCTGAGAGGTGTTGTTTTTTCTTTGGGCGCCGGCGCAGCATTGTTCCTGCCTTTTCTTGGATTTACTGACCCTTTTGCCGAATTCGTTTTTATGCTTCCCGCTATTATTTTGTGCTTGCTTGCAGATGCAATTAAAGTGAGTGGCAAAGCTGCCACATTTGTTTTAATGGCTCTCGGCGGACTCGCGTATATGAGCATTCCCCTGGCTCGGTTAGCCATTCATGCAGTTACCGGTTTCCCATATAAATCTCTTCTTGTAAGCCCTTTTTATGTTGTTTTCATGCATTTTGTATTCGGTGCTGCCGGTGCTTTCCTTGGCTATCTGATTTATCGGGGACTCAAACGTTCCTGACTTTTTTTATTCTGCGATATGAAAAAAAACACAAGACCTTTCATCTTTTTGATTTTTCTGGCAGGCCTCATGTTTTCAATGATGATGTCGTGCACTCCGGATGAAAATCCCGGATTGCCTCCTGTTTTGAAAGTTACATTTGCCGACAGCACCTCTGTTTCCGACACCAGTATTGAAGCCGGGCAGAGCATTGACATTATAGTTGAAGGACTGGGCAATGAAAACAACATTACTTATTTTTCATTGATACGTAATGGGGTACATGTGCTAGACAGCGGCTTAAACGCTCCAGGATTTGTGTCGCGCAGAACCATTGTACGAGGTACCGACAGCATAGAGAATTACACAGTTTTGATTCGCGACCGTAATTTCAACGAAACGACTTTTGATTTCAGTATCGGCCTTAAACCAACACTGGTTTATGGGGGTATCCGCCATTGGGCGCATGTTGTATTGGGTGCTCAATCAAATTCTGTTACCGGAAGTTTTTTTGATTTATTTTCAGGACAGATTTTCAGTCTTGCACAGGCCTTTGTCAATCAGGATTCTGTTCAGCTGGTTTATTTTTACGATGCTGTCGATCTGAATACCATTGCATCGCCTAACGCAAATATCGATACCTCGTATTTTGGCGGTAGCAGCGGGCTCGCCAACTGGACTGTAAAAAATGAAGTCCGATATATCCAGATTTTCAATACAGAACAGGAGTTTTCCGATTGCCAGAATGATTCACTGATTATTGCCAATATATTCCCTTATGCAACCGGAAAGCGAAAAGCAAAAGTTTTGCAGCCAGGCCACATGTATGAATTTTCTTTCGCTGGTCTTTACGGTATTTTTTATGTTCACAATGTAATTGGAACCGATGCCGGAACAATAGACATCAGTATTAAAATGCAGCAACCATGAGACAATTTGTATTTTTTATTTTTGGATTACTGATGTCATTGCAGCTTTTTTCGCAACAGACTTTTACTGCTATTGTGCGTGATGCCGGCACGGGTAAAGCCATTGAAGGTGTAACCATCACTGTTGACAGCATTCGATTGGGAGCCATCAGCGGAAATAAGGGAGAGTTTAAACTCCGGCTGCCCGGAAAAGGGCCATGGGTGCTCCGTTTACGTCATATTGCCTATGAAAATACAGCTTGGAATGTTCGTAAAATATCGGATAGTCTTGAAATTCATGAGATCATTTATTTGCGTCAGGCACCGCATCAAATCAATCCAGTAGTGATTACATCCGATCGGGTTGAGAAAAGCACGGAAGAAGTTCCCGCTCGCATGAATGTCATAAATTCCACTTCCATTGAGAGTTCGCCATCAACCAATATTGATGAGGTTTTGCGTTCGGTGCCGGGTATGTATGTCAATCGCAGTTGGGGTATGTATTCGCGCAATTCCAGTGTAACCATGCGCGGAATGGGTAGTGCATCACGTGTATTGGTGATGCTCGACGGTGTGCCGCTTAATAAATCGGGTGGTGGTGGAGTGAATTGGAATCTTCTTCCCAACGGAGCTTTTGAAAAAATTGAAGTTGAAAAGGGCCCGGGATCAAGCATGTATGGCAATAATGCCATGACCGGAACCATCAATCTGATCACCGGAAGTCCTTCCGAAAAAGAAAGAGCTGAAGCAGATTTTTTTGTTTCGCAGTTTAATACTCAGGGCATTGGATTTCGGTTTATGACGCCATCCAAAGCCAGGAAACCGTATGTGTGGCTCAATATTTCTTCAATGCAGGGCGATGGTTATTTTCTGGATTCTGATGAAACACGTAATGAATATTCTTCGAAGTGTTTTCTTAATCAATACAATGCTTATCTGAAGGCCGGTTATCTTATCAGCGATAGCGCACGATTTGATGTATCAGTGCTGGGTTCCGGTTTCAAATCTGGCTTGGGTAAGTCGGTTTTTGAAGTCAATGGAAATTATGATGATTTCAGAACATGGATGGGAAGCGCCCGCTACAAGGTTGTGAGAAAAAAGAATACATGGAACGCTCTGGTTTTTGCCAATTACGAAGATTATTTTAATCAAAGTGAAAGCATCAATGATTATGGCGAATACAAATTATCCGAAAATCCAACAGAAAAACTGGATGCCGGTGTGTGGACAACCATGGAGCATCGCTTCAGTAAAGATTTACAGATGATAGGTGGCATTGATTGCAAGTATTCTGTCGAAGATGGCGAAAATATTTATCTCACTGCTACGGATGAAATTTATTTTTATGGGGTTCATAATTTTGCTGCGGCTTTTGTTCAGGTATCGAAAAAACTATGGAGCCGTTCTTTGCTAAAAGCGGGATTCAGATATGATTTCGGGCAATATAATCAGGGTGAAATTCTGATTGAAAATGCTACAGCAATCAGCGATTTTTTACTTCCTTACGCAGGTCAGCATCCTTCAAGTACCTGGAATAGTCTCAGCCCCAAACTGGCTTATAAGTTTCTGATGAATGAAAAATTCAACGTCTATGCTTCGGTTTCCAAAGGTTTTATGCCGCCTACAATCGATGATATGACGCGTTCCGGTAAAATCCGCAAAGGAATAAAAATTGCCAACCCTTTTCTGGAACCTGAGGTGTTGTATAATTTCGAAACGGGATGTCAGTGGAAACCAAAGGAAAACTGGACGATAGAACCGGCTGTGTATTATTCTATTGCTGACAATATGATTTATCAGGTTTGGACCGGCGAAGAGGTTGATCTGATCGGAGATGGCCCCAAACCTTTGATTCAGAAGCGTAATGTTTCGCAGGGAACTGTTGCCGGTGCCGAAATTTCCATCAACTGGACCCCCCGAAATTGGCTCAATGTGATGTCGGCCTACGCATTCAACGATTCACGGATTTCGGAATACAGCTCTTTGCCCGGTGATGCCGACCTGACCGGATTGTTTATGGCTGAAGTCCCAAAACATCTCGCCTCGATTGATATCAGGGCGCAATATCGAATTTTTACGCTTACCACTGAGTATCGCTATACCGGTGAAACTTTTGCCGATGACGAAAATGTTGATATTATTGATGATTACCATGTCGTGAATATGACTCTGGCTGCAAGAATTAAAAATTACACCATCGGTATTTCGGTCAATGATTTGCTCGATACTCAGTTTATCGACAAGAAAGGTTATCTGAGCCCGGGACGTTTCATCTCGGCTCGTGTCAATGTAAAACTTTAAAGAGAAAGAACCATAAAAATTGATTCAGGTAATTGATTTTTGTTACATTTGCATCCGTTATGCAACAAAATGCATAACAAGTTGAAAATGAGAACACAAATTATTTTATTTACACTGGTGTTGATGGCATTGTTTTCATCATGTAAAAAAGATGATGATTCAACCACACCTCCGCTCCTGCATTTGCAACTGGGTGGGGCTTATGTTTCCAATAACGCTGTGCTGGCCATCAACGACACCATTTCTTTTGGGGTGCATGCTGAAGGTGTATCTTCAAACCTGACGTATTTCAAAGTGGATGTAATGAGTGAAAATGGCACCAGCACTATTTATGATGAAGGCATGAATCGTAAAACATTTGATGCAACTAAAATATTTTTCAAAGGTATTCCGGACGAAGAGACTTTTGTTATCACTGTGATGGATTACAACCGCAATACAACCAGTGCCTCATTCACTGTTTTTCGTGATACACTGAGTGGGTTTGGTCCGATTTATCATTTCACGAATCTTGTACTTGGCTACCAGAACAACTCTGCCAGCGGGCATTTCCTTGATCCGAACACCGGAATTATTTACGATGATGCAACGGTAAGCGGCCATGAGAGCGAGGTTGACATTGTTGTTTATTTCTATCTCAGCAGCGGATCTCCATCACCGACACTCGTTTGTCCGGCACAGACCGATGCGCAGGCTCAATATCCGTCAATGGCGGGGTGGCCTGTTCAGAATGCAACATTGTATGATTATCACACATCGGATTACGATCTGATTTCTGCTGCACAATTTGATGAATGTACCAGCGATAGTTTGCTTATTGCTGCGTATAATCCCACATATGTGAACCAGAAATGCAAGTTTGCACTGACTGGGAAAATTGTTCCGTTTCTTACAGCAGAGGGAAAAAAAGGACTGATAAAGGTTGTTGCAGCCGATCAGGCCGAAACAGGTACCATGACGATTGAAATTAAAATCCAACAATAAAAAAAACAGAAACATGAAAAAATCTTTACTTCTTTTCGTTGCCATGCTTGGAATAAGCATGTTCAGTTTTGCACAACTTGACACCGTGATCGGGTTCACTTTTCCGGTTGAAGTCGGCCTTGACAGCCTTGATGCAACCATCGGAGATACGCTGAATATTGGATACGATATTCGTTTTGAATCGGAATCGGCCGGAACAACTGATTCAGTTTTTCTCACCAATGGTGCAACTACTTATGCCGCCACCGCAAACAGCTGGGAAGACGGTATGAACGATAAATTTTTCTCCATCAAATTCAAAACCGGTTATTACAAAAATCTGGTTTTATATGCAAAAATGCGCAGTGGCGGCACTAATGCCGGACCGAAATATTTCAAGGTTCAGTATAAAATCGGCAGCTCAGGAACATGGACTGATGTCAGCACTGATACGGTTACAGTTGCCAACGACTGGACTACCGGCGTTGTTGATGGATGGAATCTTCCTTCTGAAACATGGAATGCATCTCAGTCGGTGTATGTTCGTTTTCTGAGCATAACCAACACCAATGTTTCCGGCGGTACTGTTGATTCATTGGGTGTCGTGAAAATTGACGATATTTTTGTTCTTGGCGAAAACAACACCGGTGTTGGTGAAAACAGCCTGATGAATACCCGTGTTTATCCTAATCCTGCCAATGATGTGCTGAACATTGAAAACAATGACAATGTTTCCGTTTTCTTTATTATCAGCTCAGATGGACGCGTTGTATCTCAGATCAACAATCCGGCAACAAGCATTGATATCAGCAATCTGGCTGCAGGTCATTATATGATCCGCATGATCTCTGATGACAACTCAATGAAGACACAAAGTCTGATTGTAGAATAAATTGAAATAGCATCCTTCGAAGGGTTTCAAACCCTTCGAAGGATGCTATCAAAGTCGAAAATGAAAAAACTTGTTCTGATTTTAATTGTTTTGTTTCCCTTGTTATGTGCAGGACAGTCTGTTCTTTACGGGTATGTATTCAATGCATCCGATAAAAAGGCGATTGCTGAAGCTTCGGTTCGATGGATAAAAAACAAGACAGGAACAACCACAAAATCAGACGGAACTTTTTCAATCACATATTCTTCGATTCAGGACGACACGCTCGAAATTTCGCATATAGGATATGTCATTCTGCGCAAAGCTTCTTCTGAATTGTTTTCGGAAAATGCAAAAATATTTTCATTTGCGTTGACAACGCTTGCATACAATGTATCACCTGTATGTATTACTGCAACGCGTGAAGAATGCGATCCAATGCAGATTCCGCAAAAAGTAACATTGATTGATTCGGCTTCATTGCATGCATTGCCTCTGCAAAGCATTGACGATGCATTTATTTACTCTTCGGGTGTAATGATCGATCGTCCCATGGGTATTTTCGCGGCCAAATCCATTGTTACCATGCGCGGATTATCTGGCAGCGAGCAGGGTAGAACACTGGTGCTTTTGGATGGAATCCCCATCAATAAATCGGATGGCGGCACCGTGAATTTCAATCTGGTCGATCCGTTGCTGGTCGATCGCATGGAAATTGTGAAAGGCCCTTCATCGGCGCTGTATGGCGGAAATGCCATGGGCGGTGTAATTAATATTATCTCTGCAATTCCTGAAGAAAAGCTGGCCGGACGTGTGAAACTCGGCTACAGCACGTTCAATACCCTTTCCGGAGACATGGCTGTCAACAGCTTTCTCGGCAAAACGGCTGACCGTGGCTTTTTCTGCTCCGGCAGCGCATTCTGGCGCGAAAGCGACGGCTACATCAGTGAGCCGGATTACATGCGGACCGAATACACCGTGCCTGCATTTCTGAAAGAAAAAATGTTTTCGCTGAAAGGCGGTTATAAATTCAATGCAAAAAGTCATTTCTGGATCAGCGGAATGTTGTTCGACGATGAACGGGGCGGGGGAGAAAAAGTGTACGAAGAACTGGGCTCTTTTTCGGAACACGACAGTTATCACATACGCAGCCACTACAGAACTGAAGCCGGGAAATGGAAACTGACCGCCAGTGGTTTTTATCTGCGCGAGAATTACTCAAAAATCAATGAGTATGTAAAAGCTGATGAATACACACTCTACGATGTCGATTCACGCAGAACGGATATTGGAATCATTGCTCATGGGAGCAGGGAAATTGGAAAAGCAAACAGACTCACCACGGGATTTGAAGTGCGTCAGGGCGCTGTGGATGCGGCTGATGTATATCATACGTCAACCGACAAAATCATCAACGCAGGCATCATGGATATGCTGGCGCTGTTTGCCCAGGATGAATTCGTTTTCGGAAAAGAGCGCTGGAAGCTGGTTACAGGACTTCGTTACGATTATGCCGGTTTTCACGATGGCCGCTTTTCAATCGAAAATCCGGGAATGAATAATATGTATTTGTTGTTATACGAAAATGACAACATGGCTGAAAAGCAATGGCATTCGCTGAGTCCGAAGGTGGCACTGCAGTTCAGAATGAAAGAAAACAAACGGATTTATATTTCATATGCTCATGGTTTCCGTGCACCGATTCTCGATGACCTCTGCCGCTCAGGCAAGACCCGGGGCGGATTTCAAGTGGCCAATTCCGATCTTGTTCCGGAGACTGTAGAGAATTTTGAAATCGGATATCGACACGAAATCAATTCAAAAATCACGGTTGAACCGGTCATATATTATAGCATCGGAAATAATTTCATGTATCCGGTTGCAACCGGAGATACGGTCGACATGGGCTATGCAGCGCCGGTCATTGTTACGTCGAATGTCTCAGAAGTCCGGATTGCCGGTGCCGAAATCGATTTCACCTACCGGATAAATAAAAACCTGAATGCATTTTTTAATTATGCGTTTGCGCATTCAACAGTAACGGAATACACTCCTGCAATGGCGCAGCAGATCGATATTTCGGGATTGTATCTCAGCAATGTTCCGACGCATCTGACCAATGCCGGAATTCAATATAGGTACAAAAACGCAGGCCTTTCTTTCAATACGCGCTATGTGGGATCGCGCTGGGTGAACGACACCAATACCCCGGACGAAAAATACGGTCTGCCTGCCGAATACGACGCTTACATTACAGCCGATGTGAAAGCTTCGTACACCTATAAAAAACGCTGGATTGTATCGGCTTCGGTCGTCAATATTGCCGATGAACTCTACACCGACAGCAAAGGCCAGTACTGCCCCGGGCGGATGATTTCATTTGATGCGGGGATTAAGTTTTGAGTACTAAGTTCCCGGCCCCCGCGCCGGGATCTCCTCGAAAGCCTTCGCCACATCTCCACTTCTTCCTCCGCGAATTTCACTAATTAACGCGAAGACCTCAGCAGGTCTTATTTGCGCAAATGCGAATCAGCCTTCACCTGCGGTGAAGTCCGATTCAGTGGCGTACTAAGTTCCCGGCCCCCGCGCCGGGATCTCCTGGAAAACCTTCGCCGCATCTCCACTTTTTTGTCCACGAATTACACTAATTCCACGAATTAGCTCCTTCGCCTGATTTAAGCGAATTATCACGAACGAATTAACCTTCATCTGCGATGAAGATTAATTCAGGTTTGAACAATATATTCCGCGTCCGCCGCGTTTATCCGCGTCTAATTCCCCCCTGGCCACACCCCGCACCCAAAGCCCAAAACCACCAGCCCCCACACCCGCACAGCCCACCAACAGCGCCCAAAAACCCCTCCTGCGCCCACAGCGCCCATTGATAGCACTTTCCAGCCCCCTCATCGAATAAATTTCAAAATTATTTCGTTATAATCGCTTCTTTTAACTAAATAGTTTATATATTTGGCGGTGAGAGATGGGTGGGGGGATTCTGATGTGAGATATTAAAAACTAACGCAAGCTAATTTGAAAACCTAAAAGTTTTTTTGAAAGAAGCATCAATTTTTATCAGTAGTATAATCTGGTAATTCAGACAGATAAGCTTATAAATAATGAATACAATGTTTGGGAATAAAATTACCGCTGAAATAATTGCTCGAATATTTCAAAGAGCAGATGAGGTAGCAAGAAATGAAATTGTGAATGGAGCTGTTAACGATATTAAAGAACGGGATCGTGTTTCAGTTTTATGTCGTGAAATCAGAAGAAATATTAATAAAAATCCATTTATCCGTTCCTTATCCATCTCAGCTGAAGCTGTTGATAATAAAAAAGGAGATGCATTGTTCGTATTTCGATATAAAAATGAAGTAAAAATTGGATTAGTTGAGGCGAAAATACTAAAAATCAATAATGCAAATTTGGATGCTTATTTTGATTGGATTCCCAATAAACATAACTATTCTCATTTTACTCATCAACTGAAAAATTTGCAAAAGTGGGTAAATGAAATGGCTGTTTGGAATATGTTTATTCCTAATTGTCCAAATGGCCAATATTCGCCACCCCTCATTGCTAAAGGATCTTCGAATATCTGGAGCTCTGACCTAATTAATCACCCGAAAGTTAGCACTCCGTTAGTCCGTTGGAATTTCAATGATGCTCTTAACCCACCTGTGCAATACATGAATTTACATACCGTAATCAAATCAATTTTAAATTGTAAAAACGGAAAAGTTCACATTGTTTCACAAGGTGGACGGGTAGAGGTTAAGGCATTAGATGATGAAATAATAGATATTCCGGTACCCCATTTTTTAGGAAGTATTTGGGGTGATTTAAAACAGTTTTCTCGGAAATATTACAACATCAATTCTTATAACTATTATAGATTTGATGATCTTGTTGAAGTAGTTGATGATTTTAAAGAAAAGCGAGTATTGCTTAAAGACCCATTTATTAAAAGGGAACATTTTGATGAAGACGAATACATTTTTTTTAAACAAATTCTAAATGAAATAATAAAATAACGATTACAATTCATGAATAAAAACTAGATCTGGATCAATAAGCAATCAAATATTGTGGTTAGTTGCCACTAATATTTCCATTGAAAAATCATGCATAAAATCACTAAAGACCTCACACCCCCAAAACATTTCCACCACCCCAAACAAAAAAATTGCGAACTTTGATACCGGAATACATTTTTTAAAATAACAAATGGCAAAACAAATCAAGGATAAAGCAATTGAGGTAACACTGTGGGATGCGGCCAACAAGCTGCGCGGCAGTGTGGAGCCGGCTGAATACAAGCACGTGGTATTGGGACTTATTTTTCTGAAGTTTGCAAGTGACAAATTTGAAGAACACCGGGCCAGACTGATTGCCGATGGCAAAGAAAAATACATTGAGATTGCCGACTTTTACAATATGAGCAATGTGTTTTTTCTGGAAGAAACAAGCCGGTGGAGTTATCTGATCAAAAAATCGAAGCAGAATGACATTGCATTGCTCATTGATACAGCGCTGCACACCATTGAAAAAAACAATAAGGCACTGAAAGGTGCGTTGCCCGATAATTATTTTTCGCGGCTGGGGCTGGATGTAACCAAGCTTGCATCGTTGCTCGATACCATAAACGATATTGACACCACACGCGATCCGAAGCAGGATCTGGTGGGCAAAGTGTATGAATACTTTCTTTCGAAATTTGCGCTGGCCGAAGGAAAGGGTAAAGGCGAATTTTACACACCCAAGAGCATTGTAAACCTGATTACCGAAATGATTGAGCCCTACAAGGGCATTATCTATGACCCTGCATGTGGCTCGGGCGGCATGTTTGTTCAGAGTATCAAATTTATTGAAGCACATCACGGCAACAAAAAAGAAATTTCCATTTACGGGCAGGAATATACCAACACCACGTATAAACTGGCAAAGATGAACCTGGCCATACGTGGCATCAGTGGCAACCTGGGCGATAAAGCGGCTGACACTTTTTTAGATGATCAGCACAAAGACCTGAAAGCCGATTTTATTATGGCCAACCCGCCTTTTAACCAGAAAGACTGGCGGGCCGAAAACGAATTGATTGATGACCCACGCTGGCGCGGATACGATGTGCCGCCCAAAAGCAACGCCAACTATGCCTGGATATTGAACATGGTGAGCAAGCTTTCCGAAAACGGCGTTGCAGGCTTCATTCTGGCAAACGGTGCTCTGAGTGGCGGCGGCGAAGAATACAAAATACGCCGCAAGCTCATTGAAAATAATCTGGTAGAAGCCATTCTTGTTTTGCCGCAGGATATGTTTTACACCACCAATATCAGCGTTACGCTTTGGATTATCAATAAAAACAAGAAAGAACAAAACAAAACAGTAGGTGACGAAACCCGCCATTACCGCGACCGTGCAACAGAAATCCTGTTTATGGATCTGCGGCAAATGGGTATTCCATTTGAAAAAAAATACACGCAGTTTTCGGAAGAAGATATTTTAAAAATTACAGGCACATATCACCAATGGCAGGTTTCGACTCCGCTCAACCTGACAGGCTATGAAAATATTCCTGAGTTCTGTTATTCCGCTTCGTTTGATGAAGTGGCCAAAAAGGATTTTTCGCTGGTGCCCAGCAAATACATTGAGTTTGTAAACCGCGACGAGAATATTGATTTTGATGAAAAGATGAAAGCGATTCAAGGTGAGTTGGCAGATCTGCTGAAAGCCGAGGCATCATCAAAAGATGATTTACTAACCGTGTTCAAAGAATTGGGTTATGAAATCAAATTTTAAGCGAATCGGCGATTTTATCCGGCTGGTGGACGAGCGGAACAAAGGACTGCACGTAAAGCAGCTGCTTGGTTTGAGTATTTCGAAAGAGTTTATTCCTTCAGTGGCCAATATTATTGGCACCGACATGGAGAACTATAAAATTATCCGCAAAAATCAATTTGCCTGTAGCACAATGCAGGTGCGGCGTGACAAGAAAATGCCTGTAGCATTACTGCAGAATTCAGATGAAGCCATTATTTCGCAGGCATATCCGGTTTTTGAAGTAAAAGACGAAAAGGAACTTTTGCCCGAATATTTAATGATGTGGTTTTCACGCTCAGAGTTTGACCGTGAGGCCTGTTTTAATGCAGTTGGTGGAGTCAGAGGCAGCCTTGAGTGGGAAGATTTTGAAAATATGCAATTACCCATTCCTCACCCCGATAAACAGCGCGAAACAGTAGCCGAATACAACATCATCCAAAACCGCATAAAACTGAACGAACAGCTGATTCAGAAACTGGAGGAAACGGCGCAGGCGGTTTATCGGGAGTGGTTTGTGGAGTTTGAATTTCCTGATGAAAACGGTAAGCCGTATAAAAGTAATGGCGGGGAGATGGTTTGGTGTGAGGAATTGGGAAAAGAGATTCCGAAGGGATGGAAAAACGTGAGTTTATCGAGCATTATAGATATAAAGGATGGTACCCACGATTCACCGAGTCCGACTGAAAATGGGTTTCCATTAGTCACTTCAACTCATTTGAATCCGTATGATATTTCGCTTAATGAAACTTACAATATAAGTGAAAGAGATTATATTCAAACTAATAAAAGAAGTAAGGTTGAAAAATTTGATATTTTGTTTAGTATGATTGGTACTGTGGGTTTGGTAAATTACGTTCTTTATGATGATATAAATTTTGCAATTAAAAATGTTGGGCTATTTAAAACTTCTGAAAAGAAGGAATTTGCTGAATATATTTTATTCTATTTGAAAAGTGATTATATGAAATTATATATTGCTTCAAATCCAAACGGCAGTACTCAAAACTATGTTACACTTGGGTTCTTAAGAGACATGCCAATTTTGTTGCCATTAAAAAAGATAATATTACAATTTGAATCTATTTCAGAGAAGATAATAGAAACTATTCTTTTACTGACAAAAGAAAATCAGAAACTAATGGAGTTGAAGGAGTTGTTGTTGTCGAGGATGGCGAAATTGGGTAAAATATAAACAATATGAAAATTAATTTGAAGCAAGCTGTTAGAGCTTTTTTTCAAAATCCATCTTTAGAAATGGTTTTCATTGAAGCAGTCGCAAATTCAATTGATGCCAATGCTACACAAATAAGCATTGATATTTCAATGAAATCTCTTTCACATCAAGAGTCATTAGAGATTACTATTACTGACAATGGGGAAGGATTCACTGATGAAAGATTTAAGAAGTTTGGAGAGCTATTGTCTGTTAATGAGAACACTCATAAAGGCGTTGGTCGCTTAGTATACCTTGCATATTTTGATGAGATATTAGTTGAAAGTCAATATGGTAAAACCAAGCGGACTTTTACTTATGATGCTTCTTTTGATGAAGATAAAAGCGACATGAAAACAAATCCAGAAGTGGATGAAAAATTTGAAACAAAAATTGTGTTTAAAAAGTGCTCATTGCAAAGGCTCAGTAGTTATAATGTTGTTCTTCCAGATTATTTGAAACGTCGTCTTTTGGAAGAATTTTACCCGAAATTCTATTTGAAAAAAGAGGAAAAAAACAGGTTGGATGTTTCTATAGGAATTCATGTCTCAGAAATTTCAAAAAACATTTCAATTGGAAACAGGAAAACCATTATAAAGGTAACCGACATACCTGAAATGAAAACTGCAAATGTTGATGCTCGTCAGATTCAACTTTTTGAAAACATGGACTTGAAATATTCTATTATTAAACGAAATGATTTCTCTAGTCCTTTTATTATAACAGCACTTTGTATAGACGACCGAACTTACAATATTAAAGATGTCATATCTGACGAAAATGTCCCAAATGGCTACGAGTGCGTATTTCTCTTAAGCTCAACAGTTTTTGATGGGCAAGTGGATGCATCAAGACAGATTCTACAATTAAACGACACTATTAAACGAGGTGTTGTAAAATTATTCAGAGATAAAATTTCAGAAATTTTCAAAGACAAAATACCTGAAATTGCTCAAAAAAACGAAAAAACCAAGGAATCTTTAAGTAAAACATTTCCTCATTTGGTTGGTTATTTTGAGGAGGAGGAAATTGGTGTTATTTCTAGGGATAAATCAATTGAAATTGCTCAAAAAAAGTATTTAAGAGATCAAAAAGTGATCTTGGAATCAGATAGCTTAGACGATGATAGGTTTGATAAAACAATAGAAATATCTTCTCGAGCTTTAGCTGAATACATTATCTACAGAGAAAAAATTATTGAAAAAATAAGAACAATAACAACGGAAGATCCTGAAGCTGAAATACATAATTTAATTATGCCGAAAAGAGCAATTTATAGAGGAGATGATGTGTTGTCAAATGTTTACAGTAACAATTTGTGGCTTTTAGACAATAAATACATGACTTATTCGGTCGCAATGAGTGAACGAACAATGAAAGAAATTGCGGAAGAGATTTCTGATGAAATTCAAAGTGGGACTGATAATAATAAACCTGATATTGCAATTATTTTCTCAGATAATCCTCAAGTAGAAAACAAAAAGGTTGATGTTGTAATTATTGAATTTAAAAAAAGAGGAATTAAGCTTGCAAAAACAGAAGAAGTGATTAGCCAGCTGAGACAAAGAGCAAGAAAATTAATGCGATATTATCCTGAGAAAATTCAGCGTATTTGGTTCTATGGTATTGTAGAATTTACAAATGAGTTTAAATTATCATTGAAAGATGACGAGTACACTCCGCTGTTTTCAAAAGACAAGTTGTATTATAAGGAAAATAAAATTCATTTGTCTGAGGATTCAGATGAATATCATTTAGTTGGGACATATATATTGTCAATAGATGCATTTATTGAAGATGCTAAGGCTCAAAATGAAACGTTTTTAAAGATTCTTAAAAGTGGTTTTTTGAAATCAAAACACTAATTTGCCATGAATAATAATCAGCCCAAACTCATCAAAAATCAACCGATCGGCGAAGACAAGTTTGAAGGCCAGGCTCAGGAAAATATCGCCAAAGCCGTAGTAAAAATGCTTGAAGAAAACAGTTGCCAGATGATTGGCATTGATGGTGGATGGGGAACAGGTAAAAGCAATCTTGTTGGCATCGTTGAAAAGGAATTAAATAAATCAAGTAAAGGAAATTTCCATGTCTTCACTTACGATGCATGGGGGCATCAAGGTGATTTGCACAGAAAAGCTATTTTGCAGGAACTGATAGAGTTCCTATGTAAAACAAAAAAAGTTCTTAAATGGGATGAATGGAAAGAAAAGCTGAAAACTTTACTTGGAACTTCTGTTGAAACAAGACACAAAACTACTCCTAAACTGAGTTTGGGAATTATTTTTTCATTCCTGATTTTTTTATCTATTCCGATTTTTAATAGTATCGCAAATGATAAAGATACAGAAACAGCAACAAAAATCTGGATACAATTAATTCCTGTTGGAGCTTTAATCTTATTATACTTAGGGTATTTAATAAAAGAATTATTGCGCTGGATAAGTGGAAAATCAAAACTCCGGAGCATTTTTTCTATTGCTGCATCAGAAATGATATACGTGTATAAGGGAAAAGAACTTGAAACTACAGCAACTGAATACAAGCATGAGTCAAATCCTTCTGTTTTTGACTTCCGATCATTTATGGAGGATATTTCAACAGCAATAGGAAACAAGCGATTGATATTTGTTGTTGATAATTTTGACAGGCTACCTATTAATCAGGTTAAAGAGTTGTGGGCGTCTATTCATACACTCTTTGCTGAAAAAAACAAATGCTCGAACATAAGTGTTATAGTACCATTTGATAGAGCTCATATTAAATCTGCATTCAGAGATGAAGATACACCTGCAACTTCTGATGAGGCTAATTGCTATGGCAATGATTTCATAAATAAAACATTTGATGTCATTTTTCGAGTTTCTGTTCCAATACTTTCCGATTGGGAACATTATTTCAAGGCTAAGTGGGAAGATGCTTTCGGAAAGATTTCCTCTGAAAATGAAACGGAATATAATGCAGTAGTTCAGATATATGATTTATTAACACAAAAAATCACACCGCGAGAAATAATTGCATTTATTAACGAATGTGTTTCCACTCGGATCACTCAGAGAGAAGAAATCCCATTCAGATATATTGCTCTTTTCATCAAAGGAAAAGATAAAATATTGAAGAACCCAATTGAAGAAATAACAACCCCAACTTATCTTGGGGCTGTTGACTTTCTATACAATTATGATGAAAACTTGCCAAAATACATTTCGGCATTGGTTTATCAGGTTGATTCATCAAAAGCGCTTGATGTTGCGTATAAGAAAGTTTTGAAAGATGCACTTGAAGGGAATGACCAGAAAGTTGTTGTTAAGATTTCAGCATCAAAAAGCTTTTACTCAATCTTGAAAAACACAATTAATGAAGTCACAAATATTGAAAACTTAATTCTGGCATTGGAAAACATACCCCAAGAGTCTTTTAAAAGCCCATCAAATTCTGAAACTATTTGGACATGTATTTTTAAAAGGGCGGAAATAAAAACTGACGGAAGGCCAGGCTTGCAAAACTATCAGCGTGCATTGTTGACTAAAATATCTATTGCTGAAAAAGAGCGATATACACGAAAATTACTTGCTGGTTTTACATCAAGTAGCGAGTTTAATGCAGTTACTTATGCAAATAACATTGAGACAATTGATGCAATTTTGAGACCCGTCAACATTGATGTTTATTCGTATTTGTCAGATAAACTAACAGGCTTGAATGACTTTGTTTCTCTCCTGAATTCGCAATATCAAAAACCTGCTCAATACAGAATTAAATGCAACCCTGATGAAATTGATGTAACTCTTGAAGGGAAGACAATAGAGCAGTTGAAGGATATTTCATATGTTCCAAAAATTATAGAAGAGTACAGTCTTGTAAAATACAAAGCAAAGCTTATACAATGGATTCCTACTGCATTGCTGCACATTTCTCAATTGGAAATATTATTTGATCGAATTAAGGAAGTACAAGGATCAATACCAGCTACAATAATTCCAGATGCGTATATTAAAAGCCATTTCATTTCAACAGGAGAAGATTCTAATATTTACCCAGACCTGATTTCAATGCGTATTGCCAGACAGAATGAATTTCCTGCCCCATTGGCAAATGACTTTGAGGTGGTTTTAAATTCCGCGAATGAAAACCTCATAGATAGAGTCACACGATGCATTCATTTTTATATTTCAATTGACAAACTTCTTTTAGGGCTGGGAGATTTTGGACAGTATCCGTTATATAGAGGAATTGTTCAAAGATTGATAATGAGTCCATCCAATAAAAAAATTGAAAACATTGAACCTTTATTGTCAAATTTTGAAATGATTTGTTCAAATGGAGAAATTTCTCCTGAACAATTAATGAATTTCCTGAATTCGAATTACACGACAGAGTTTACTCCGACAAATGTGCCTGTTAATATTCCAGTTTATTTGATTACAAGTATTTCCCAAAACGAGAGTACTCTATCAGAGCGTTGTAGAAATTTAGTTCTGGAATACCTTTCTACAATGAATGAAGAAAAATGGGCTGTGGCTTTTTCTAATATCAACTCGTATGAAGTTCATGCGTCTTTACTGCTCAAAATAAATTGGAATACGGTCGCTCATATTGCATTTAAAAAGACACTTAAGAAAATTGCTGATGGAGGAATAGCTATTTCGAATAAAGAACGTTGGGATGAGCTTGTTCAATCTTTTGTTGATCAAAGAACCATGGAGTCAGCGTTTAATGATGTTACAGATACGCTTTGCAACAGCTCAAAAGATTTCTCAAACGATATGTTTGTATTTCTTGCGCCATGGCTATTTGAGCATTCTACATCTCTTTTAAGCAAAAAAGAGGTTCTTAGAAAAATTTTCCCTCCAACAATATTAACCGATGAGCGCTGCCTTCACATTCTTAATTCCAATAGAGAGAAAATGATTCAGGTACTTGCATCGGCAGGCGCTGAATCATATGATTTTAAAGATGCATTGATTGATCATGCAAGAGGAGAAAATCCATCATTCAGGCAATTAGCTGAATCTTTAAAAATAGACATTCCTGCAGAACCGGAAGAAAGCGAAGAGGATACCAACAATGAAGCTGATAACAATGAGACTATAGACAAGTAACAAAATGCATCTTTGGCAGAAATAAACAAAGGATATTCTTATGCACCAAATCAAACAACTTTACGCAATCACTCAACAGCTGAGGGAAAAGTATGCAAAGTGGAATAAACAGTTCACGCTGGATGGCAAGCTGGTGGGCGATATGGGGGAGGTGCTGGCTGCTGAGAAGTATGGGCTGGAGCTGTATGACGAGAACTATGAAATATATGACGGATGGGAGACAGCCACCGGCAGAAAGGTGCAGATAAAGGCTTCGTTTAAAGGTTATTTTCAATTTCCGTATGGCGAAAATAAAATTCCGGAATATTATCTGGCTGTAATAATTGACGAGCATGGGGTACTGCATGAGGTGTATAATGGCCCCGGGCAGTTTGTGTATGATAATTACGTAGTGAAGAATAATCTGAAGCCATATAAGAATTCATACTATACTGTTTCGAAAGGAAAATTGTCATCCCTGAATGATGTAGTTCCAAAGGAAGACAAGATTATCGAAGTTACAACTGCAAAGGAAAACTAACCATGGATTTTCAACAGCTTAAAGTATTTTTGCAGACCCATGAGATTCCGGTTTCAGAAGAAACTATTGGGTTTCTCGAAATCATTGGAAAGCAGCACCACGAGAACATTAACAGCACCATATATGCGCATTTCATAAATTGCGGTCATGATGTCGTCCGGAACCTTTTTGTTGAGTCTTTGTGCGAAATTGTTTCTGAAAGAAGTGGAAAAAGCCTAAATCTGAAACTTGCACTCGCACGAACTGAAGTTAACACTGGCAGTGGGCGCATTGATATATTAATCAGCGATCAGGGTAACCAAAACGCAATTATCATTGAAAACAAAATCTACCATTTTCTTGGCAATGAGTTGATTGATTATTGGCAGCATGTAAAGCAACCTGATGATAAAAAAGTAGGAGTATTGCTGACGCTATATCCCCATGAAATACCCGAAAATGTTTCCGGGAAGTTCATTAATGTCACGCATATTGAATGGATCAAAATGGTCAAAAACCGATTAAAACCGGAAATTCTGCCATGGAAATATGCTGTATATATTAGCGACTTTATTTCTACTATTGAAAATCTGACAGGAGATTATCCCATGAATGAATCTGTTAAGTTCTATTTTCAGCATGCCGGCCAGATACTGGCAGCGAATCAAGCCATGCGTCAAACGCATGATTTCATCAATAATCAGTTTGAAATAATAGCAAAAAGAATTGGTTGGTCAACCTATGGTGGTTCAATGGATTGGAGAAATTTCTGGGATGAGCGGAATAAGCTTGACACCTATTTGACAATTATTGTTGAAGACTTGCTAAAGGGTAAATTGTGTTTCACTCTTATTCTGGAATTGGGTGAAAGAGATATTGTTTACTCTGATAAATTGAGAAATGAGCTAAAGGCCTGTTTGAAAACCGGTATGTATTGGGGAAAACATGAAGTAAACTATATACATTTACTTTGTAAGAATTATGAAATAGAATTGGAAGATCTGGAACATTTTGCCGATTTTGTAGAAAGAAAAATCCGCGAAGATTTTGCTGAGCTTACGCATAAGGCAATAAAATGTTTGTATCCCGAAACTGACATTAGTCATTGGGAGAATCATTTTATTGGTGCGTGATAGGAAAAATAACCGCAATGAACTTTCTCAAAAGAAAACATCAAAATCGTCGGCCTCAAAGAGCATTTGCGGGTGGACTGATATTATTTCGACGGGGATATGTCAATTGTTCGCTCCCATAATCTGATATTCAAATTTAGTATATAGTAGTGTAATGGTTTTAACAACAGACAAAGATATAGCTGGTAATGATATTGAACCCCATGATAAAAGAAAAAGAAACGATATGGTTGGTGGTAATGAAAATACCAGTATATTTGTCCAGTAAATTAACGAAAAAACTGGACATGTTCCTGATGATAATCACAATGACAATACTATGAATGTTGCTGATTATATTAGTGGTAAGATAGAACGACTGCCTAAAGGCTATGTTTTCACCTATGCTGATTTTGATACCAAGGTGAATCAAAAGGAAGCGGTTATAAAAGCATTGAACCGGATGGTGCAATCGGGCAAAATTGTCAAGCTGTCGAAAGGGCGCTATTATAAACCCGAGACCACGCCATTCGGCAATCTGCTGCCCGATCAGAAACAAGTGGTGAAAGACCTGCTGGAAGAAAACGGCAAGCCGACGGGCTATCTGACCGGTTACAGCATATACAACCAATTGGGGTTAACTACTCAGGTGAGCAACACCATACAGATTGGAAAAAATCAGGTTCGCCCCGGCTTCAAAAGAGAACGCTACACAATTGCATTTGTAAAGCAGAAAAACACCATTACCAAAGAGAATATTCCCTTGCTTCAATTGCTGGATGCCATCCGCTACATCAAAAAAATACCCGATGCCAGTACAGAAGCTTCCTGCAAGCGGTTTCTATCTATCATCAGGAAGTTTTCCGACAAAGAAATCAGCACCCTGGGTCGCCTGGCATTAAAATATCCGCCTGCAACGAGGGCTTTATTAGGAGCATTGCTTGATCAATTAAAAAAAGGTGCTGTAACAGAGCCGCTTTTCAAGACATTAAATCCGATTACAAAATACAAACTGGCAGGTGCTGTAAAAGCATTATCCACTGCTGAAAAATGGAATATTATATGAGATTGCATGAAGACAAGATATTGTTCAAACAGGCCGTTCGTTATGCGTCCGATCAAATGCAGATTCCTGCTGTTTATATTGAGAAAGATTATTGGGTTACCTATGCATTGTCTGCTATTTTTAAAAACGAAGCCGGAAAAGATGTTGTCTTCAAAGGGGGAACAGCATTATCAAAATGCTTTAAGATGATTGACCGGTTTTCGGAAGACATTGATCTGGTTGTACTGAGGCGAGATGGAGAATCAGATGCCAGAATGAAAACAAAACTTAAAAACGTCAGCAACGCAATTGAACCGGTATTACCGGAAATAGAGATTGACGACATCACCCGAAAAAGAGGAATGAACCGCAAAACAGCGCATCGTTACAGCAAGGAATTTGATGGAAATTTTGGTCAGGTGAGAGATGTAATTATTCTGGAAACAACCTGGCTGGGATACTACGAACCATTTACCTCCAGCAGTATTGTTTCATTTGTTGGTCAAATGATGCTGGATAATAATCAAACTGATATCGCTGAAAAATATGCTTTACTCCCATTTGACTTGTTGGTATTGGAGCCAACAAGAACTCTCTGCGAGAAAATCATGAGCCTGGTTCGTTTTTCCTATGGCAAAAACCCGATCGAAGATTTAAAGAAAAAAATAAGACACACGTATGATCTTCATCAGTTGTTGAAGCATAAAGAATTTGCAGAATTCTTCAAATCGGTTGCGTTCGAAAAAATGCTCTTAAAGGTTGCGGATGATGATGTTAGGAGTTTTAAGAATAATAATGAATGGTTGAAATTTCACCCCAATGATGCAATGTTTTTCGCAGAGCTTGTACAGGTGTGGGACAAGTTGAAAACGGTTTACAGTGGTGACTTTAAAAAACTGGTCTATGGCAGTTTTCCCGATGAATTCGAAGTGTATCAAACACTAAAACAGATCAAAGAAAGAATGAGCACAATTCAATGGTCGATAAACATCCAATCATAAAAATGAAATTCACCGAAGCCAGTCTGGAACAATCATTTGTTGAGCTCTTGCTGAGCGAGGGCTACGCACATGTGCACGGGGACATGATTTCGAAAGCACCCGGCGAAGTGCTGATTGAAGAAGACCTGATGCGTTTTTTGCTTTCGGAGTACGCGAAGGATGGACTTACCGAAACTGAGGCCAGATCAATTGTTTTGCAGTTGCAGCGGCTTCCGGCAAGCGATCTGTACAACAGCAACTGTACTTTTATGCGGATGCTTTCGGATGGATTTATTCTGAAAAGAGAAGACCGAAATCAGAAAGACATTTATATTCAGCTCGTCAATTACGCAGGGCTTAACAGACACCGGCAGCCTGATGCAGAAACTCTTATCACCATTGCCGCCGAGCCCGAAGCCACATATCCGCCCGATACAAACATTTACAAATTTGTCAATCAGCTGGAAATACATGGCAACGAAAAACGCATACCGGATGGCATTGTGTACATCAACGGATTGCCACTGGTGGTGTTTGAATTTAAAAGTGCCATACGTGAAGAGGCGACCATACACGATGCATACAAACAATTGACAATTCGTTATCGCAGAGATATTCCGGAGCTTTTCAAATACAACGCATTTTGCGTCATCAGCGATGGCGTGAATAACAAGGCCGGGTCTTTCTTTGCGCCGTATGAATTTTATTATGCATGGCGCAGGGTTGCCGGATCAGCAAAAGAAGTGGACGGTATAGATGGCATGTACACTTTGATTCAGGGAATGTTTCATAAGGATCGTTTGCGCGACATCATCCGGAATTTTGTTTACATGCCTGATTCGAGCAAAAAGGAAGAAAAGATTGTTTGCCGTTATCCGCAATATTACGCAGCAAAGGCGTTGTTTGAAAATATTCGCAAATCGCATAGACCTCAGGGAGATGGAAAAGGCGGAACTTATTTTGGCGCTACCGGGTGCGGTAAGAGTTTCACCATGCTGTATCTTGCACGGTTGCTGATGAAAAGCGAATATTTCGAAAGTCCGACCATTGTGATGATTACCGATCGTACCGATCTGGATGATCAGCTTTCGGGACAATTTACTAACGCAAAAAAATTCATTGGAGACAATACGATTATCAGTGTTGAGAGCAGAGCCCATCTACGCGAATTATTGCAGGACAGACAAAGCGGCGGCGTGTTTTTAACCACTATTCACAAGTTTACCGAAGACACCGAATTACTGACCGACAGAACAAATGTCATTTGTATTTCGGACGAAGCGCACCGCAGTCAGGTGAATCTTGATCAGAAAATTAAAGTCACAGACAAAGGTGTCAAAAAGACATTTGGTTTTGCACGGTATTTACACGATTCATTGCCCGGCGCCACCTTTGTTGGTTTTACCGGAACGCCCATTGATGCTACGCTTGACGTGTTTGGCAAAGTGGTAGATGCATACACCATGACCGAATCGGTGAAAGATGAAATCACTGTGAGAATTGTGTATGAAGGCCGGGCCGCCAAAGTAGCATTGAAAAATGGTGAGCTGGAAAAGATTGAGAAGTATTATGAAGAAGCCGCTGCTGCAGGTGCAAACGAATATCAGATTGAACAAAGCAAGGAAGAAACGGCTAATATGTACGCCATTCTTGGCGATCCAAAACGACTGAAAGCTGTTGCGGAAGATTTTGTAAACCATTACTGCAACAGGGTTTCAGAGGGCGCAACCGTCAGGGGCAAAGCCATGTTTGTTTGCAGCAACCGCGAGATTGCTTATGAATTGTATAAAAACATCATCGAAATAAAACCGGAATGGAATGAGGTACGCGCAGCTGATCCTGCCTGTGCCGGCACGGCAGACAGGGAAGGCGCAGAGCTCACCGACAAGGACCGAAGAGAACTTAAGCCGGTTGAGCAGATCAAAATGGTCATGACCCGGGGCAAAGATGATCCGGACGAGCTGTTCGAATTGTTAGGCACAAAAGAAAGTCGCAAAGAACTGGACCGGCAATTCAAAAACGAAAAATCGAATTTCAAAATTGCGATTGTTGTTGATATGTGGCTTACTGGCTTTGATGTACCGTTTCTGGATACCATTTATATTGACAAACCCATTCAGCAGCACAATCTGATTCAGACCATTTCGCGTGTGAACCGCAGGTATGAAGGGAAGAACAAAGGTTTGGTAGTGGATTACATCGGAATTAAAAAACAGATGAATCTTGCTCTTGCAAAATACAATAAAGGTGATGAGAAAAATTTCGAAGACATTACTGAATCACTGATTGTTGTCAGAAATCATCTGGATCTTTTAGACAAGCTGTTTCATACATTTGACAAATCAAAATATTTCAAAGGCACAACCATTCAGCAGTTGAACACATTGAATCTGGCAGCTGAATTTGTTCAGCAAACCAAGGACTTTGAAACACGCTTTATGGGTTTTGTAAAGCGACTTAAAGCTGCTTACGATATTTGTGCAGGAAGTGATCAACTGACTCAACCGGAAAGAGATTACACGCATTTTTATATGGCAGTCCGTTCAATTGTGTTCAAGCTCACAAAGGGCAATGCGCCTGATACAGCGCAGATGAACGCACGTGTGCGGGAAATGATCAAAGATGCATTACAGAGCGATGGCGTTGAAGAAATTTTCAGAATTGGCGACAAAAACGAAAACGGGCAGGATCTTTTTGATGAAGACTATCTGGCAAAGATTGATAAAATAAAATTGCCGAATACAAAAATCAAATTGCTTCAACAACTGTTAGCCAGAGTAATCGGAGAAATCAAAAAAGTAAATAAGGTAAAAGGCGTTGATTTTACCAAAAAAATGCAAGCCATTGTAGAGCGCTACAACAACCGCGATGTCAATGATATCCTGCGAAGCGAAGTGTATGAAGAAATGGCTGAAGCCTTGACAAATCTTATCTGGGATGTTCAAAAAGAATTTAGAGCCGGTGACGAGTTAGGAATCGACTTTGAAGAGAAAGCGTTTTACGATATTCTGAAAGAGCTTTGTATCAAGTATGATTTCATTTATCCTGAAGATAAAATGATTGAATTGGCAAAAGCAGTGAAGGAATTGGTGGATGGGCAAGCAAAGTTTCCTGATTGGAATAAGCGGGATGATATAAAATCAGCTTTAAAAGTCGGTCTGATTCTTTTACTTGACGAATTTGGATATCCGCCAGTAGAGCGCGACGAAGTGTATGTTGAGATTTTTGAGCAGGCTGAAAATTTCAAGAAAAATCAGAATTAATGAGTGAGCGACTTAAGCGCATTAACGATGCCATCATCATCCATCAAATCACACAACTCCCCATTTTTCCTTATTTTTGTTCAGGATAATAAAAATGATTCTGCACCCATGAAAAAGCCCTCCCAAACTAATACGCATGGCAAGGCCAAGAAAACTTCAGATGAAACCAGGAATAACTAAATGGACAAAATAAAATTCAGATATCATCTTGACGAAGCTACAAAGCAGTTAATTGTCATGACCAAGACACTTTGTTACAATGACTTTTCTGACAATTACAATTATATTCTCACACCAAACTTACGGACAGTTGATAAAGACGATAAACATTTAAACGAAAAAGAAATTTCCGTATTAAATTCCTGGAACAAATTTGAAGGAAAACTTTTGACAGCCACTGAAGTTGTTGACTTATTTCATCATGACAACAAAGTTCCCGTATGGATAGATATGACAGTTTATGAGGCTAGACCTGACTTGACTGTTATTGATTTATTCTGCAGCAGACGACTTCGGGAAGAGAAAGAGTTAATGCATCAGGGACTCCATCCATTTCATGTACAAGTTGCGACACCACCTGACAGTTTGAAGGTAGAAATTGACGGAAAGTTTGATGTAAATTGGAAAAAGAAGCGTGACGACCACAATAAAAAGGGAGGCTTTTGAAAAGACTGAAACAAATATTTGCTTAGCCATGGTACGATTGCCAACTTTCAACATGGGTTTCATAGCAGACGGGGTGATGTGTAAACTTGGCGCTGTTTGCTCCGTAATGTGTGTCGCTGAATCAGCGGGATATTCACATTTAATTTCAAAAAAGGCTTTATTATGAGAACATTTTTATTCATTACATGCGCACTTATCATTAATCTCACCTCTGGGCAGACGGCAAAGGACTATTTTAATGAGGAAGTCAAAGATGCTCAGTTGGCAACCGCTCAAACAATAATGACAGCGCTTGAAAATGGGAAAATTGAATTAGCAGGGATGTTTTTTGACGATTCAATTAAGAATTTACGAAGCGAACTCAACTATATTTCATCAGAAATATCCAAGGTAAAAGCTGAAACCAAGCTCTCAATAGTAATTGTTTTCGATCAGGCATCAAACATTTACAGGTGTCGTTATTCTAATGACAGCGATGAACTGTTTCAGGTAGATCTGTTTATGAGCGAAGGTCAGGCAAACTCAAAAGTCAAAAAACTTGAAATCAAAAATTCAGATGTTTTAAAAATGGAGGCGAAGGAACGGATGGAAATGAAAGAACCTCCGCTACCACCGAATTGAAATATACGAAAAATCAACTTTTTATTTTCGTAAATTTGCACCGTAACTGATTTTCCACACCCATGAAAAAACTCTCTCATACCGATACCAAAGGCAAAGCCCGCATGGTGGATGTTGGCGAAAAGCCCATCCAGAGCCGGACTGCAATAGCTTCGGGAAAAATAATTTTGCAACCCGCAACCATTAAGCTGATTAAGGAAAACGGCATGAAGAAAGGCGAAGTGCTGAGCATTGCTGAGTTTGCGGGCATCATGGGTGCCAAAAAAACATCGGAGCTGATTCCGTTGTGTCATCCGCTGTTGCTCACGGATGTGCAGGTGTCAGCAAAGCTGATAAAAAATGGTGTTGAGATTTCTGCCACCGTGAAATGTCAGGGACAGACCGGCGTTGAAATGGAAGCGCTGACCGCGGTGAGTGTGGGTTTGCTTACCATTTACGACATGTGTAAAGCCGTTGATAAAAAAATGATATTGCTGGATATTGAACTGCTGAGCAAAACAAAAATCTGAATTCAATAATTTTGTGGCCATGAAAATTGTCAAAAGAATTTTTCTGGGTTTGCTGATTCTGATTGTCATTGCAAATATTTTAATTCTTGTATCCGGCAATTCGTATATCTATAAAACGCTCATTTATCAACATGTGGGCATTGAGGATTTTGAAATTTTCGAAAACAGGATTGTTGAAGCCGGCACTCCAACGGAGATTCCAAACGGCACATATAAAACCGAGCTGCCGGATTCTTTCAGAAAGTTCATGGTTGAAACACAAACAACCGCGTTTCTCGTTTTGCAAAACGATTCGATCATTTACGAAGAATACTGGGATGGCTATGGCCCCGACACGGTTTCGGGATCTTTCTCTGTTGCCAAAACCATTGTCAGCATCATGGTTGGAATTGCCATTGATGAAGGAAAAATCAGCAGTGTGAAACAAAAAGTTTCAGATTTTTTGCCAGAATTTTCGGAAGGTCTTAAGACAGAATTAACCATAGAGCACCTGCTCACAATGACTGCCGGCTTTGACTGGGACGAAGCTTACGCCAGTTTGTTTTCACCGACTACAAAAGCGTATTACGGCAACAATCTCCGGAAAATGGTGGATAAACTCGACATGAAAGTAAAGCCCGGCACATTGCATGAATATCAAAGCATCAATCAGGTGGTGCTGGCCATGATACTTGAAAAAGCCACCGGGAAAACACTGAGTGAATACACATCGGAGAAGCTCTGGACGCCGCTTGGAGCCACGCACGACGCTTTGTGGAGTCTCGACCGCGAAGATGGTCTTGAAAAAGCGTATTGTTGCTTCAATTCCAATGCCCGCGATTTTTCACGCATTGGAAGTCTTTATCTGCATAAAGGTGAATTGAACGGAAAGCGCATTGTTTCGGAAGCATATGTATTGAACTCGGTAAATCCTTGCATGATTCCAGATGAAACCGGCTCTCCCTGCGATTATTACGGATATTCGTGGTGGCTTTCAACAATAGATAATCACGCATTTTTCTATGCCCGTGGAATTCTCGGGCAATACATCATTGTTGTTCCCGAATACAATCTTGTAATAGTTCGGCTGGGTCGTATAAGGCCAGATCATGGCGATATTCAGGCAGCCGATTACATAGTTTCAAACATTTTAAAAACGCTGAAAACAAATGAATAGAATTGAAATAAAATCCGTTAATGTTTCGGATAAAAAAGGCATTGTAAAAGTTCCGGTAGAAGCCATTGAATTGTGCGAGACCGGCATCATAGGCGACGCTCATGCAGGGGCGTGGCATCGGATGGTGAGTATGCTGGCCTTCGAAAGTGTGGAGAAATTTGAGCATAAGGCAAAACGGAAAATTGCTTTCGGCGAATTTGCCGAGAACATTACCACGCAAGGATTGTTGCTGTACGAAACGCATCCGCTTGATCGCTTCGAAGGCAACGGCATTGAGCTCGAAGTAACACAAATCGGCAAGGAATGCCATGGTGACAGTTGTGCGATTTTCCGCGAAGTAGGGAATTGTGTCATGCCGAAGGAAGGCATTTTTGTGCGTGTGCTGAAAGGAGGCAAGATGAAACCCGGCGACACCATGGAATATAAACCCAAAGTGCATAAAATTCATGTCATTACCTTGAGCGACCGCGCTTTTGCCGGTGAATACGTAGATCTGAGCGGACCTGCCATTGAAAGCAAACTGAAAAGTTTTTTTGAATCCGAAAAGCGTGTTTGTGAAATTCAGCGCACCGTGATTGCCGATGATTCTGAAGCGTTGGAGACATTGATTGTTCACAGCGTGAACGCCGGATTCGATGCGATTTTCACAACAGGCGGCACCGGCATTGGCCCACGTGATATTACGCCGGAAACCGTTTGGCCTTTACTCGACAAAGACATTCCCGGTATTATGGAAAACATCCGACTGAAGTCGGCACAAAAAAATCCGAATGCATTGCTGAGCCGCAGCATTGCCGGCGTGATCGGAAACACGCAGATATACACGCTTCCGGGCAGTGTAAAAGCATGCAACGAATATGTCGAAGAAATTCTGAAGACCTACATTCATCTGCTGCTGATGCTTTGCAAGGTCGATGCTCATTAGGACAAGCTATGCGAAGTTTAAACTTCGCATAGCAACAGTCGCAGCACCTCATTCGCCTGCAAAGCAGCAGCAATGGTCACTTTCGGCGCCATTGGCGGATTTTTTTCGGAAACGCTTTCGAGGAAATCGCCCACCACTATCAAATTGCCGTTGCGTACAACCCGCATCTGATCAGCATCATCGAGGCCTCCCAGACCAGAAGCACACACCAGTGGTTTTTCCGGAAAAATATCCAATACTGTTTCGATGAGCATTTGTTTGTTTTCGGCCAGGTCAAAAGCTTCGACAATCACATCGCAAGGCGCAAATAACAGCTCAATTTTTTCGCGGTCAAGCCTGATCACGTGCGATTCAATCTGAGCATGCGGATCAATCATCAGCAGATTTTTTTTCAGGGTATCAGCCTTGGGTTTGTCAATCTGATCATAAAAAAAGAACTGTCGGTTGAGGTTGGATTTCTGAATAACATCGAAATCTGCAATAATAAGTTTTGTTACACCGCTGCGAACCAACATGGCGGCGCAATTCGAGCCAAGCCCGCCGCAGCCGGCAATACCAACCGTGTACTGTGAAACTTTTTTCTTGATTTCTTCAAATGTCATTGTCAATTCCTTTCATGCAAAGATAGTAAAAACGGATGGTAAAACGAAGTCAATATGCAAAACAATGCATATTGAAAATAAGAAATACTGCCCGTTTCGAATGTTTTTTTTGTTATTTTTGCAAAACAAAAATACAGAAATATGGCCATCAATATTGAAGACCTCAAAACCAACCGCAAGATTCTGGCATCGTTTGATTATCAGATTGCCCCTGTAAATCGTGGTTATACAGACAAAACCTTATACATCAATGTTGGTTCAGGAGAAATAAAAAGCAAGGATGTTCCTGCCCAGGTGAAAGAAAAATTCATCGGTGGAAAAGGTTATGGACTCAGACTGCTCTGGGACGCTGTTACACCAAATACCAAATGGAATGATCCTGAGAATGAAATCAACATATCAGGCGGTCCTATCTGTGGAATCACTCAATACAGCGGCGCCGGGAAGTCGATTGTTGTAACTCTTTCTCCGCAGACACATATTCCCGTTGACAGCAATGTGGGTGGATTTTTCGGACCTTTTCTGAAAATTGCCGGTTTCGATGCTCTTGAATTGCAGGGCAAAGCCGAAAAAGATGTTGTTGTTTATATTGACGCGGCCAAAGGTCGTGTTGAAATTTTTGAAGATCCTGGCTTTGAGCACGATTCACACATGTTAGCTGAAGAGCTCACAGATCTTTTTGCCAACGACGAAAAAGAGAAAAAGAATATTGGTATTGTCTCAGCTGGTGATGCTGCCGATCACTCCTATATTGGAATGCTGAACTTTACTTTCTACGACAACAAACGTAAGAAAATCCGTTTAAAACAAGCTGGCCGCGGTGGTATCGGCACTGTTTTCCGTGATAAAAAAATCAGGGCCGTTGTTGCCAAGGTTCCCGGTGTGACCGGCAATCTGAATAATGTGGTTGACCTTGATACCATTATGGAACGTGGCCGTCGTTTTAACAAGGAAATGCGTGAACTCGACGACAGTCAGTGCGAAATGCGTAAAAAAGGTACGGCTCACCTTACCAATATCATGAATGATTATGATTTGTTGCCGGTGCATAATTTCAAATTCGGGGTGCATTCCGATGCCGGTAAAATTCATGGTGATGTCTGGATGAAGTATTTTACCCAGGGTGTGCCTGATGGCTGCTGGATTGGTTGTAACATGAGTTGTGCCAAGGGCGTTGATGATTTTGAACTGAAGACTGGCCCTTATAAAGGTCAGAAAGTGATTGTTGATGGACCTGAATATGAAACAACGTCATCGCTTGGTTCCATCATGGGCATTTTTGATCCTGAATGGACTATTGAAGCCAATTTTTATTGTGATACTTATGGTATTTGCACCATTTCATGGGGAACCATTATGGGTTTTGTGATGGAATGTTACGAAAATGGCATTCTTAACAAGGAACGTACAGGAGGTCTCGATCTGAGTTTCGGCAGTAAAGATGATGCCATGGAATTGCTGCATCAGGTTGCACGCGGCGAAGGCTTCGGACCAACCGCCGGCAAAGGCATTCGTTACATGAAAGATCTTTTCATTGCCAATGGCTGGGGTGCCCCGCAGTTTATCGAAGATATCGGCATGGAAAATAAAGGTCTGGAATACAGTCAGTACATTTCCAAGGAATCATTGGCGCAGCAGGGCGGTTATGCCATGACCAACAAAGGTCCTCAGCACGACGAAGCATGGTTGATTTTTATGGATATGGTGAACAACCAGATTCCGACATTCGAAAAGAAAGCCGAAGCATTGTTCTATTTCCCGATGTTCCGCACATGGTTTGGTCTGCAGGGACTTTGCAAACTGCCGTGGAACGACGTTGAGCCAGCCGATAATGCTCAGACAGCGGAGCCCGCCAAAGTTCCGGAACATGTTGATAACTACGTGGCCATTTATAAAGCGGTTACCGGAAACGATTTCAGCAAGGAAGAAATGATTCGGCAGAGTGAAAGAGTGTATAATTTCCAGCGCGTATTCAATATCCGCATGGGAAAAGGTCTTCGTAAGAATGATGCACAGCCGTACCGCGCCTGTGGTCCTGTTACAAAGGAAGAATATGAAAGCCGCGTAGAACGCTACGATAAGCAGATGAAAGAACTCATTGGCATTGACCCGGAAGGAAAAACCACCGAGGAAAAAATGGCCATAACGCGCAAGTACCGCGAAGATCGTTATGAACAACTTCTCGATGCTGTTTATTCACGTCGTGGCTGGACTAAAAATGGCGTGCCGACAATTGAACACATGAAAGAATTAGGGATGGATCTTCCCGAAGTTATCGAAGTTATTAAACCGCTTCAATAACGAATTCATTTTTACAGACAATAAAAAAAGCCCTGAAGAAATTCGGGGCTTTGGTTTTTTCTGTAACTTCTGGACTTATCCAACCAACATGGCTCCTGCAATTGCGGCGGCCATGACAATGATGTAAATGGTCCAGAGTGCGGCTTCTTTTACTGTGTTCATGGCTTTAATATTTTTAAGGTTCGACATTTTTTTGATTTTGTTACTGTAAAGGTAGTTCTTGTACTGTCTGGAATCAATATAGTCTCAGTTTACGGCTGAAACGGGCAAGTTAACGTATGCAGTTTTCTGCATTTATGCAGTTTTCCTTTTCTGTTATTCATAAAACACGGGTTTTGTGGTCTGGTTGCCTGACTAAACCCTTCGACGAATTGATTGTATTTCCATCAGACGATTTTAAAGAATTCTTTTTCGAGGACTTTATTAATTATTTTGGTTCTGCAAGTTTTTATGTGAAACATGAAGCTTGAGGATTAATCAACCAACGAT